>JAEZZT010000029.1 GCA_023418435.1 Bacillota bacterium
CTACAGCACATATATGTATATTTACAGAGCATTGGAACCGGCGGGCTATGAAATTGAAACGATTCCGGGAATTCCGGCTTTTTTGGCGATTGCGTCCTACTTGGGGCGTCCCGTGGCAGAGCAGGAAGATGTCGTGACGGTTTTGCCGGCGACGGCTCCGGCAGAGAAGATGGAGCGAGTAATTGCGGTCAGCGACAGCTTGGTCATCATGAAAGTGTACAAGAGTTGGCCGACAGTAAAAGCCTTGCTCACGAAGTACGGTATGTTGGAAAAAGCGGTGATGATTTCTCGCGCCGGTTTGCCGGATGAGGAAGTGTTTACCGATTTGGCCTCCATTCCGGAAGATGCAAAATTGAATTATTTATCCACTATTTTGACGAAGAAATAGAGGCGAATAGCATGAATTCACATATTCCGCGAATTGTGATTGCAGGGACTCACAGCGGTGTCGGCAAGACGACCATTGTCACCGGTTTATTGCGTGCGTTGCGTGAGCAAGGGTACCGAGTGCAACCCTTCAAAGTAGGGCCGGATTATATCGATCCGGGATTCCATACTTTGGCAGCCGGTAGAAATTCGTACAATCTGGATACTTGGTTGATTCCGGAAGAACAATTGCCGGGGAATTTTTGCGAATTGGCAAAAGATTGTGATATCGCGGTGATTGAAGGTGTCATGGGCTTGTATGACGGCGGTGCACAAGGGGTGAGCAGCACGGCGGCCATTGCCAAGCAATTGCAGGCACCGGTCGTCCTGGTACTCAATGTCAAGTCCATGGGGCAGAGCGCCGGCGCCTTGGCATTGGGATATCGGGACTACGATCCGGATCTCCATGTCGCCGGAGTCATTCTGAACTGCGTAGGTTCGGAACGCCATGCAGCCATGACTAGAGAAGCGATCGAAGAATTGGGGATTCCCGTCTTGGGCATCGTGCATCGCAATGAATTCCTGCAAACTCCGGAGCGACACTTGGGACTGACACCGACTACGGAAATCGACTCGGAGACCATTATCCAAGCAATGGGAGAGGCAATGAATGAAGCCCTAGATACGCGGAGTTTAATGCAAGTTGCGGAAGGTGCTCCCGATTTGCATGTCCCGTCGCAAGTACAGTCCCAAGCAACGGAAAAGGTACGGATCGGCATCGCTCGCGACGAAGCATTTTCGTTTTATTATCCGACCGGCTTGGCCTACTTGGAAAAAATGGGAGTGGAACTCGTTCCCTTCAGTCCTTTGCAGGATAAAAAGCTGCCGGATGTGCAGGGTTTGATCTTCGGCGGTGGCTTTCCGGAGATGTTTTTGACCGATTTGTCCGCCAATGAGGAATTATTGCAGGAATTGCGACAAGCAGCGACGGAGGGAATGCCGATATATGCAGAATGCGGCGGCTTGATGTATCTTTGTCGGCAAATTGTCGATTTCGAAGGCAAGGCCTATAGTATGGTGGGGATCGTGCCGGCGATCACGGAGATGCAGCAAAAGTTGCAGCGAGTCGGCTATGTAACGGCCACGTTGAAGAAAGACAGCCTGTTCGGAGCATGTGGAGATCAATTGCGCGGCCATGAGTTTCATTTCTCGACCATGAGACCGGATGATGAGGAAAATTTCCCCTGGGCGTATGAATTGCAGGGAACCAGACAAAAGCAGAGCCATCGTGAGGGCTATGCCAAGGATAATATCTTGGCATCCTACTTGCATCTCGCTTTTGAAGGAAATCCCAAAGCGATGCAGCATTTTTTGGCACAATGCCGCAGATTTACTAAAGGAGCAAAGAAATGAAAGGCTTAGTACTGATCAATACGGGAAATGGTAAAGGTAAGACGACCGCCGCTTTGGGTGTGGCTTTACGCGCCTTCGGCAATGGCCAAAAAGTACTGATTCTCCAATTCATCAAGGGAGCATGGAAGTATGGCGAACTTTTTGCTCTCGAGAAATTGGGCGAAGGTATCGAGATCCGCCAGATGGGCGAGGGTTTTGTTCGTCACAATAAGGATCAAGTCAGTGAAGCGGACCAAGCCAGACATCGCCAAAAAGCGGAAGAAGCCTGGGCGGAAGTATGCCGGGAAGTGGCATCGGATCGATGGGATTTGGTCATTTTGGACGAAATCAACTATGCGATCGATTTCGGTCTCTTGGATGTGAAAAAGGTAGTTACCTTAATCGAAGAAAAACCGGAGCGACTCAATCTCATTTTGACGGGGCGAAATGCCCGCCAAGAGCTCATCGATTTGGCAGATACGGTCACTGAAATGAATCCGATCAAACATGCGTATCAAAAAGGAATCCGAGCACGAAGAGGAATCGAGTATTAAAAGAGCGGCGCAAGCCGCTTTTCTTGTGCCCGGAATCTTTACACAGAGGACAAATGATGATAGTATGAAGACTAAAGTTAGAAGTGGATGGGAGGCAGAGCAATGGCATTACTGGTCAAAAAGTTTGGTGGTTCGTCCGTTGCTACACCGGAAAAAATTCGCCATATTGCACAGCGAATTTTGGCAGGAAAGAAACCGGGGGACAGAATTGTCGTAGTGGTTTCCGCCATGGGCGACAGCACCGACGATTTATTGACTTTGGCAAGACAATGTACAAGCCGAGTGTATGGCCGTGAATTGGATATGTTGCTGACCACGGGGGAGCAGGTGTCCATCGCGTTATTGGCCATGACTTTTATTGAATTGGGACATCCGGCAATTTCTTTGACGGGAGCTCAAGCAGGTATACATACGACACAGGTATATGGCAAGGGGAGAATTACGGAGATTCGGCCGGAGCGTGTGTTTGAAGCTTTGGATCAAGGCAATATCGTCATTGTGGCCGGTTTCCAAGGGATGGCCGACAATGGCGATGCGGTCACTCTCGGACGTGGGGGCAGCGATACCACGGCGGTGGCATTGGCAGGCGCATTGCAAGCGGATGTCTGCGAGATCTTCACGGATGTCGACGGCGTATATACCGCCGACCCTCGCATTGCCCATAAAGCATTCAAAATGCATCAGATTACCTATAGTGAAATGTTGGAGATGGCACGATTGGGAGCCGGAGTCATGCAGCCTCGCGCGGTAGAGATGGGCAGCCGCTACCAGGTGCCGATTCATGTGCGTTCAACTTTTGTACCGGACGAAGGTACGATGATACAGGAGGAATATACCATGGAAGGAGAACAAAATGTAGTTCGTGGCGTCGCCCATGACACCAACGTGACCAAGGTGACAGTCTTGGGCGTCGATAACCGTCCGGGAATGGCACATATGATTTTTGATTACTTGGCCAAGGCAAATATCGATGTCGATATG
Organism: Bacillota bacterium; assembly: GCA_023418435.1. Classification (GTDB taxonomy): domain Bacteria; phylum Bacillota; class Negativicutes; order Veillonellales; family Negativicoccaceae; genus JAEZZT01. The sequence continues at coordinate 3,294 of JAEZZT010000029.1, forward strand.
ATCGTACAAAGTATTCGTGAATCCGACGATACCCGCACGGATATTGTGTTTACCATTTGCGAAACGGACCTGCCGCAAGCGCAGGAAACTTTGGAGAAATTGAAAGTAGAGCAAAATTTGCCGGATATTTTATACAACTCCGATGTGGCGAAAGTTTCCGTGGTCGGTGCCGGGATGCTGGGGACACCCGGCGTGGCTGCCAATATGTTCGGCGCCTTGGCCAAAGGTGCGATCAATATCCAGATTATCAGTACTTCCGAAATCAGTATTTCCTGCCTGATTGCACAGGATGATATCGAAAAGGCCGTAGAATTGATACATGGGATGTTTTTGGAATGAGGCAAGCGAAAGAATTACCTTGCAGTGCAGCAAGGTTGAGAGATATCATTCAAGAATTCGGCACCCCTTTTCACCTTTATGATGAAAAGGGTATCCGTCAACAAGTTCAACAACTTCGTCGGGCGATGGCTTGGAACCAAGGTTTTAGAGAGTACTTTGCCGTCAAGGCCAATCCCAATCCGTACTTATTGGAAATTCTCCGTTCGGAAGGCTGCGGCGCCGATGTCAGCTCCATGGCCGAGTTGGTACTGGCCAAAGCGGTCGGTTGGCAGGATGATGAAGTCGTATTTTCGTCCAATAACACACCCTTGGCAGAATATGAATATGCCTGTCGCGAAAACTACATCGTCAATGTCGATGATGTATCGCATTTAGCTATTTTAAAAGCGGAAGGATTACTGCCACGGAAAATATGTTTCCGCTATAATCCCGGTAATACCGGCTACGGCAATGACATTATCGGTGTGCCGGAAGAAGCGAAGTACGGTATGACCAAGGAGCAGCTGTGGCAGGCGTTGCAATTTGCCAAAGAAGAGGGCATCGACTGGTTCGGATTGCATACCATGGTCGTATCCAATGAGCTTTCCGTAGATGCGTTGGTCGCCACCGCGACGATGATGTTCAATTTGGCTGTCGAAGTGAAGGCAGAGTTGGGGATCACTCTCCGATTTTTGGACTTGGGCGGCGGTATCGGCTTGGCCTATCGACCGGAGAAGAAGCCGGTAGATTTTGCTGTCTATGGGGATCGGGTTCGCCAAGAATATGAGCGCATCTTGATTCCTGCCGGAATTGAGGATCTGCCGCTGGCGTTGGAATGCGGTCGGATTATTACCGGTCCGTTCGGATGGTTGGTCACCTCCGCCGTTCGCTACAAAAATACGTACAAAAATTATATCGGTTTGGATACTTGTATGGTGGATCTGATGCGACCGGGTATGTACGGTGCATACCATCATCTGACCGTCTTGGGCAAAGATCCGAACACCGATTTGCGTAAGTACGATGTAGTCGGATCCC
>JAEZZT010000047.1 GCA_023418435.1 Bacillota bacterium
AATACACCAAGCAATCTGAATTGTGGCAGGAAAAGCTTGCTCGGGCGGAAGAGGAATTGGTGGTGCTGGAAGCGGCTCAAGCGGAGTTCGTGGAGCGCCAACGTACACGGGATCGCGCCGAAGCCGAGCGCAAGGCGGAATACGCCGGTATCGAGCAGCGCTTGCAGGAAGGCGCAGCCGAGCAGGTATCTCGGCAGGAGATGGCCCAAGTATTGCAAGAGCGGATGGCTCGTGAAAAAGGGGAACAACAAGCTCTGGAAGAGCGAGCGGCGGTAGATCGCGCGGATTATGATCTTCTGCAGGAAGCGCAGGCCCAACGCAAAGCCACCATTGCCGAAAAAGAGGCAGCCAGAAAGGAATTGCGGCAGCGTCAAGAGATGCAATGGGAAGCGCAGCGGCGGCGTGAAAACGAATTGCAGGTGTTGCGAGAACGCTGCCAATACTTGGAACGGTTGGCGGCTGAACACGAGGGATTCAATCGCTCGACGAAAGCGGTTCTCCAGGCCAAAGAGGGCTGGAGACAGGGGTGCCTCGGTACGGTAGCCGATATTTTGGATGTTCCCGAACGTTATTTGACGGCGATTGACATTGCTTTGGGAGGCACGCTGCAAAATGTCGTGGTAAGGGATATGAATATTGCCGAACAGGCAGTTCGTTACTTGCAACGAAATCAAGCGGGGCGGGTCACTTTTTATCCGCTGGATACCATCCAGCCTCGTGGGCTGAGTGTGGATGACAGCCATGCATTGCGCGAATTGGGAGTCATCGGCAGTGCCGATACTTGTGTGCAGTATGACGGAAAGTATCGCAACTTGGTGTCATATTTGTTGGGACGTACATTGATCGTGCAAGACATGGAAACGGCACGCCGTTTGACCAAGTCCTACCAGCGTCGTTTGCGAATGGTGACGTTGGACGGACAGTTGTTTCAGCCCGGAGGTTCCATCAGCGGTGGCAGTACTCGCCGCGCAGAGAATACGGCTTTCGGGAGAAAGCATGAAATTTTACAATTGCATCAACAAATAGCCGAATTGGAGTCCATGAAAGACGAGATTCCGGACTCTACTTCCGAGCTCGATCATGAGATTGCTCGTTTGGAAGAGGAATGGCAACGTGCGGAAATCCGTTCGGCGGAGATTTATACTCGCTTGACCGAATATCGTACGAGAATAGAAGAAAAAGAACGGTTGGTGGCCAATTCCGTTGCGGAATGGGAAAAGACGCAGCAGCGCATAGCGGAGTGGAACGATCTCCAAGTGAGTCTGGAGCAGCGTTTGCGTGATATCGGTACACCGTTGCCGGAGGTGGAAGCACTTTCAGCGGAAGTGGCCGGTTTGAAGGAAAAACAAGCCCAGCGCACCGAATTGCGCGTGCAGGAGACGGAGATTCGCTTGCACTTGGAAAAGGCCAGCGAGATGGTGCGCAACTTGGCGGAGCAGTGTCGAAACGCCGAGAATGAGTTGCAGGATTTGGCAAGTAAAGCCGAAGAGGAACGGGGACGCCTCACAGAACTGGTAGACAAACGACAAAAAGCGGAAGACGCTTTTGCGACAGCTCAGGAGATGTCCCAACTCAAGCGCCGGGAGGCGGAGGAGTTCTATCAGCATCGCGAAGAACAATTCCAGCGGGACCGTGCTTCTGAAGAAGAGTATGAAGCGCTGCGCAAGGCAGAACGGGATTGTCAAGTGGCGATGGCAGGGGCTGCCGCCAAAGTAGAGCAAGCCCGCCAGGAACTGACTCTGCGGGCGGAAGAATTGGCTGCTACGGGGTATACCGTAGAATCCGTTCAGGAAGTTCTTTGTGAAGGCAATATGGCGGAAGTCAAAGCCTTGCACAAAGAAGTGGAAGGAAAGATGGCGGCCTTGGGCCCGATCAATCCGAATGCGATTGAAGAATATGACGAGGCCCGGGAAAAACATCAATTCTACCAACAACAATTGGCGGATATGAACCAGGCGGCTCGGGAATTGCAAGACGTCATCAAGGAAATCGATCGTCATATGACACAGCAATTCCGCGAGGCATTTACGGTGGTAGCTGCCGAATTCCAGCGTATTTTCACCCATTTATTCGGGGGTGGTACGGCCAAACTGGAGATCACGGAAGGCGACGAAAACCAGGTCGGCGGGGTGGAGATTTATATCCAGCCACCGGGCAAAAAACGCCAGCCGTTGACGCTTTTGTCCGGCGGGGAACGCGCCTTGACGGTCATCGCCTTGTTGTTCTCTTTTATGGCGTATCGACCGGCTCCGTTTTGTTTGGTGGATGAAGTGGATGCAGCTTTGGATGACGCCAATGTGGATCGTTTCCGCCGCTATCTCAAAGAGGGGCGCGGAGATATGCAATTTATCGTTATTACGCATCGCAAATTGACGATGGAGGCAGCCGATCGCCTGCAAGGCGTGACGATGGAAGAAAAAGGCATTTCACGAATGATAGGTGTGGACTTGGAACAATATCGGGAGGAATAATATGGGATTTTTTGACAAAATAAAGAAAGGCCTGGAGCGGACAAAGAAAAGTTTTGTCCACAATATAGAAACGATTGTCATCGGCTATGCGGAGATCGATGAAGAATTTTTGGATGATTTGGAAGCCATTTTGCTGAGCGGAGATTTGGGCGTCGTGGCGACCGATTACCTCATGCAGGAAGTACGGCGAGGGGTGACCGAGGGAGAAATTCATCACACGAATGAGGTCATGCCGTTTCTGGAGAGCACATTGGCTCGTTGGATGAAATCGGATGAAGATGTGGAATTAAAGCATCATCCGGAAGTCATTCTGATTGTGGGGGTAAACGGAGTCGGCAAGACGACGAGTATCGGCAAGTTGGCGAATTACTACCATCGCCAGGGAAAAAAAGTATTGTTGGCGGCAGGAGATACTTTTCGCGCGGCCGCTTCCGAGCAATTGACGATTTGGGCGGAACGTGTGGGCGTAGATATCGTCAAACATCAGGAGGGGGCAGATCCTGCCGCCGTGGTCTATGATGCTTTGGAAGCCGCCAAAGCGAGGGATGTGGACGTGGTGCTCGTCGATACGGCCGGACGTCTGCATACGAAGATCAACTTGATGGAAGAACTGAAAAAAATCGGCCGTGTGGCCAATAAGATTGTGCCGGGAGCTCCGCATGAAACCTGGTTGGTCTTGGACGCAACCACCGGGCAAAATGCCGTCAGCCAGGCCAAACTCTTCGGTCAAGCGGTGCCGTTGACGGGCGTGGTATTGACCAAGTTGGACGGGACGGCCAAGGGGGGAGTCGTGATCTCCGTCAAAGAAGAGTTGGGCGTGCCGGTCAAATGGGTCGGGTTGGGCGAACGAATGGATGATTTGGAACCATTCCGTTCGGAAGATTTTGTAAAGGCATTATTTGCCCAAGAGGAAATGACGAATACCACCAGTACCAAGATATAAAAAGAAGTCATCTCGGAGGAGATGACTTCTTTGTTTAGATTCTCATTTTGGTTGCGACATAGGCGGCGATGAGGCATTTGATAATATCGCCGGGGATGAACGGCAAGGCAGCCATCGTGATTGCCGGCCAAAGACCGACACCGGTCACCGCCATGAGCCCGGCGACTCCACCGATGTAGGAGATGGGGATGCCGACAAAGACGCCGACGGTTGCATAGCGCCAAAATGAACGCGTATGACCTTTGAGATAGCTGACCAGCGTAAAGGCAATGATAAAGGCAAAGATGAATCCGCCCGTAGGACCGAACAAACGGCTCAAGCCACCTTGTCCGCCGCTGAATATCGGTAAACCTACAGCACCCAGTAAGGTGTAAACGACACAGACGATAAATGTATGGCGGGGCGCCAACATAAAAGCGGCGAGATTGAAGATCAATGTCGTGAGAGAAATCATGACCGGTGTAAAGGGCAGGGGAAAAATAATGTACGCGGAAATACAAAGCAAGGCGACCAAGAGCGCCATTTTCGTGAGAGTACGAGTGTCGATATGCATAGATCCTCCTAAATTTAAAGCCGGTAAGGTCCGGGAAATATTCTTATTAGTGTAAATTATATCTGAGGAAAGAAAAGACGTCAACCGGAGTAATGTAAAACAGTTGACAAATGAAGTTGAACGGAGTAAATATTCAGAGAAGCTATGCTATAATATGGGCAGAGTATGAATGGAGGAGAAAGAAATGTGGACAATACAATGTGGAGAAGAAACATTGCAAGTGGCTCCGGATACCACGATCGGTGAATTGTGGTGGCATGTACGGGAAACGGCCCCGGGAGCGGTATTGGCATTGTACAACGGAGAGCTTTGCGATTTTCAGACACCCATTCGGGGAAACGGGAAAATAGAATGGCGTGACTTGCACAGTAAAGAGGGAAATTTGGCCTATCAACGTTCGTTGATTATGTTGATGGCCAAAGCCGTGCGAGAAATATTTCCGGCCGGACGCGTACGAGTGCAGCATTCGTTGGGGCGAGGGCTGTATTGCATCCTGGATGCGGGGCATGCCATTACGCATCGCGATATTGAAGATTTGGAAGAATACATGCACCAATTGGTAAGAGAACGTGCGCCGATTGAAAGATTGGCCGTCAGCCGTCGCGTAGCGATCAACATTTGCGAAAATGAAGGTCGTCGTGAAGAAGCGGAAATGCTGGCGCAACTCAATGCGGAAGAAGTTTTGTTGTACCGTTGCGGTAATTTTTATGATTATTACTTCGGCCCCATGTTGCCGGATATGGGCTACTTGACTGTTTTCGATGTGGTGCATTATGCGCCGGGATTCCTATTGCGCTTCCCGAATTATCGTCAGCCTGAGAAATTGCAGGAGTACGAAGAATTGACGCTCTTTTCGCGCGTGTTTTTCGAAGCTACCGATTGGAGCGAAAAAATCGGTTGCCGCTATGTGAATGATTTGAATGAAGCCATTCATTCCGGTCGAGTGACGGATATTATTGCCATCTCCGAAGCATTGCACGAAAAGAAACTGGCTGAAATTGCGGATATGATCGCCAAACGGGAGCCGGATATTCGCCTGATTACCATTGCCGGTCCGTCTTCCGCCGGAAAAACAACGACCATGAAGCGTTTGAAAGTACAAATGCGCGTCAATGGCTTGAATCCGGTCATGATATCGTTGGACGACTATTTTTATGATCGCACGATGCGACCGGTGGATGAAAATGGTCATGTCGACAATGAGTCGGTAGGCGCTTTGGATCTGACCTTGTTGGAACTGCAATTGATGGCGCTCATGGCCGGCGAACCGGTCCGTCTGGCACGTTTCGATTTCATTGAAGGCGAACGCTATTTTGATGAAGAGCCGACGATTTTGCAGGAAGGTCAACCCATTATGATGGAAGGTCTGCATGCATTGAATCCGGCGGTATCCCGGATCGTACCTGCATACCAAAGATTGAATATTTATATTGCGGCTTTGACGCAATTGACGATCAGTGATCACAACCGGGTTTCCACGACGGATACACGTCTATTGCGACGCATCGTGCGGGATCATCAATTCCGCGGTCATACGGTACAGGATACGATGCGCATGTGGGAGTCCGTGCGTGACGGAGAAGAGAAATATATATTCCCTTATCAGGAACGAGCCGATGTCATTTTCAATACGGCCTTATTGTATGAACTGCCGGTTTTGAAAGTGTTGGCCGAGCCTTTGTTGAAAGAGGTGGAGCCGACGGATAGTGCTTATCCGGAAGCGCAGCGGTTGTTGAGATTCCTTTCCGTCTTCGAATCTTTATCGCCCGCCGTAGTGCCTTCCAACTCCATCTTGCGTGAATTCATCGGTAATGAATAAACAATCCGCTGCGGCGGATTGTTTTTTTGTCCAAATGGTGTAGAAAAAAACATTCTCCACAAGAAATATGGTATCATTTTTTTAAGGAGGATTTATGAGCTCATTTGTACATTTACATGGCCATACGGAGTACAGTTTATTTGACGGAATCGGCCGTATCAAAGACTTGGTCGCCTATGTCAAGGAATTGGGTCAAGAGGCGGTAGCGATTACCGATCATGGTGTCATGTATGGCGCCATAGAATTATATAAAGAAGCAAAAGCACAGGGAATTCATCCGATCATCGGTTGCGAGATGTATGTCACCGAAAGAGAAATGGATGATCAATTGGGCGGTAAGGAGC
>JAEZZT010000074.1 GCA_023418435.1 Bacillota bacterium
CCTGTACGCTGTCGGAAAAGCAAGCCAAGGCATGGGGGTTGCGCTTGGGTCGGTTGTTTTGGTATGTGATGCCGGCTCATCGTCGGCGTTTGGCGATCGAAAATATTATCTATGCGGGGGTCACGGAGGATCCGAAAGAGGCAGAACGCATTGCCAAAGAATCGGCCCTGCGTTTCGGTCCCATGACGCTCGATATGTTGAGATTTCCGTTGTATCGAGACGGCAAAATCAGCCGGCGGGTGCGCTTGGAAAACACCGAGTTTTTGGATGAATTGGAAAAAAGCGGACAAGGCTGTGTGCTTGCAGCCTCGCACTCCGGAAACTGGGAGATGCTCGGAGCGGCCATCGGACAGCGATATAGCCGTGTAGTGGCAGTTGGATTTCGGCAAAACAGTGAGGGATTTGATCGTTTCATTCGCGAATCTCGGACGATGATGGGCGAGAAAGTGGTCTATCCACAAAATATGCGTGAAATACTGCGCTTGTTGGATGACGGCGCTTTTGTCGCGTTGCTCTATGACCAGGACAATCGCCAGGGCATATTGGCTCCGCTATTCGATACGATGGTGCTTTCCGTTACGGGACCGGCCGTGATCAGTCGCTCGCGCAAAGTTCCCATTGTGACCGTGCAGGTGTATGAAGATGGTGAAAACTATCGCGGCGTGATCGGCGATCCGGTATATACGGATCAGGAGAAGGATAAAAAAACGGCTATTTGGGAAATGACGGCGCATCTCAATCAAGTGTTGCAGGAGCGCATCTTGGCTCAACCGAAAGACTGGTTCTGGTTGCACAATCGCTGGAAATGGACTCGTCGTATCTATGGCGAACCGAAAACGTTGACGAGAGAAAGCAAGCCGCTCGAGCAAGGAGGGGAATAAATTGTTGGCAAAATACATGGATCATACGTTGCTGGCTCCGCAGGCGACAGCGCAAGAAATCGAGCAATTATGTGCGGAGGCAAAAGAATATGGATTTGCTTCCGTATGCGTCCAGCCGTATCGAGTGGCTTTGGCAAGCGATCTTTTGCGTGATAGTAAAGTGGCGGTATGTACCGTAGTGGGATTTCCTCATGGTGCCAATGGCAGCGCCAAGGCGGTAGAGGCGGCGAATGCCGTGCAAGCCGGTGCCACCGAAATTGACATGGTACTCAATATAGGTGCGGTGAAAGACGGTGACTGGGACGTGGTCGAAAAGGAAATTCGACAGGTCAAAGAAGCCGTCGGCGAACATGTACTCAAGGTCATATTGGAAACGGGACTACTGACAAAGGACGAAATAGTGACGGCTTGCCGAGTAGCGCAAAAAGCCGGTGCCGATTTCGTCAAAACCTCGACCGGATTTGCCGGCAGCGGAGCTACCGTGGAAGATATCCGACTGATGAGAGCCACCGTAGGAACTGCCATGGGAGTAAAAGCCTCCGGCGGTATTCGGGACAAAGAGACGGCTCAGGCCATGATCGATGCAGGTGCCACGAGAATCGGCGCCTCGGCATCGGTGCGTATTTGTACGGAAAACTAAAAAGCCTCTTACGAGGCTTTTTTTGCGTCTTGGGGATGGAGAATATCTTGTACTCTGTCGACGATGGACTCTTGTTTGGCGTCCTTTTTGTCGGCAGATTTTTTCTTTTTGGAATCGGCTTTTGAAGTGTCTTTCTTGGCAACTGTGCTCGATTTTTTAGCGGTTGCCCGATCTGATTTCATAGTCGACGGCTGCACTTTATCCGTAGATTTATTTTGATATGCTGCTTCGAAGTTCCGCAATACTTGTTCGGCATTTTCATCGCGGGAGAAGGTATAGAGAGATACATCATTGCCGTAGAGTGCTTGTCCTTGAAGCGCAAAGCGAATCAGTTTTTCCTCATGGAACAAACGGGCCAATTTTCCGGCCACATAGTAGGCTCGTACCTCGGCGCTGGTATTGCCCATTGCTTTGGGGCTCAAGACAAGTCGGCGATTGAGGTATACCTGCTTATCTTTCACTTCGACATGACCGCGCGAGTATTCCGTGAGTCGCTTCAGTGCCGCATCTACGCGCGCCTGAGTACGAGGATGCGTGTTGGGGGCAATGATGCGAGTGATGCCGGAACGGAATTGGTTGCCGTCTTCCTGGAGAAGAATCGACATGGCGGCAGCGGCTCCGCCGATGTTGTAGGAAGAGTGACTCAAAATCTTGAATCCCAACTCATCCGCATTGCGTTCCTGTTTCATGGTAAATACTTCACTCTGCACAAAATCCGTGCCCAAATTCATCAAAATCAACTTGGTAACACTGATATCCCCGCGGCGAAGTACAGCTTGCGCAGCCGTGGACAGGGTGAGCTTTTTGGTGGTTCCGTTGACAATATCGCGATGCTCTCCGTGACTCATCTCATGGGCCAAGACAAAGGCCAATTGATGATCATCCAGCACGTCCATCGTGCCTTTGTTGACGGAAATGACACCGGCCAAGGTCAGAAAGGCATTGATATTTTCGTCCGGATTGACAAAGATAACGTAGTCGCGCTTGGGAACACCGGTGGCTTGTAAATCATCTAAGATGCGCCGTGCTCTGGCCTGATACTCGTAGTCTTCATAATATCCGACTCGATCCTTGGTATGCGCCAAGACTTCTTTTTGGCCGTGATTATCCAAGTTGACAACTTGCTGACGAGCAGAAACTGCTTGAATGGCGCCTTGGAGCAGACCGCCGGCCCAAGAGGCAGCGTAAGATGAGCCCGGTAAAAACGTCAATGCAGTCGCTAGCACCATGAAAAAAGTAAGCTGAAATACTGGACGAAACATAGCAATAGACCTCCTTGTAGTATTTGTATTAATTATATATCCGAAAAAATAAAAATTAAAATAACTTTGTTTTATTATATTTTATTTGACAAAAGAATGCAAAAGATTAAAATAGTAAGTAGTGATCAGGGAAAGGCAAATGGTATGGCGATGTCGAGAGATGAATCGATACCGAGTTGCCCGAGCTGAATTCAAAGGAGGAGTTTTTATGAAGAACAAGAAGTGGTGTGCCCTCGTGGCGATGTGGTGTGTAGCCGGGGCGTTGCCTGCATTGGCTGCCTATGATTTGGATCCGGTGGTAGTTACGGCGACGAGAACTGCCTTGGAAATGTCCAAAGTGCCGGCAACGGTTTCCGTGATCAGCGGAGACAGCATTCGCGACAAACATTATCAAACGATGGATCAAGTATTGCGTGATGAGCCGGGCATTTATATCGGTACGTATGCACCGGCCGGATATACGGGGTCGGCAAGCTTTTACATCAACGGCTCGAATAAAGTCGTTTGGATGGTTGATGGCGTAAAGATGAACTTGGCAGGTGTAAATACCCCGTTGCAGGCTTTGCGCAATATGCAGAATATTGATAGAGTAGAAGTTGTAAAGAGCTCTTCTTCCACACTCTACGGT
>JAEZZT010000019.1 GCA_023418435.1 Bacillota bacterium
GAATGGCACTATCCCAATCACGACCGCCCAAACGACGCATCGTGGCGTGAACAATACCGTTTTCGTTGAGAATGGCCAAGTCCGTCTTCCCGGCCCCGATATCAACGACCAACAAACCCGCTATCTCCGCTTTTTCCAAATCGGCCCCATAGGCGGCCGCCAACGGCCCTTCCAGACGCACCGTCTTGCGTGCCCCCAGCTGTACCGCCGTCTCCAAAGCGGCGCGATTTTCCACGGGGTTCAGTCCGGTCCCCGTCGTGACGATAATCCTCGGCCGCGACCAGGATCCGGTTGTCTTCTTGGCCACCAACAGATTGACCAAGTGCGAAGCCGCCTCATAGTCCGTCACGGCGCCGCCATTCACCGGATACACCAATTCCAAGCCTTCCGGCACCCGGCCCGCCATGGCGGCAGCGGCACTGCCTACGGCACGGACCTCGCGACTGATGCGATCGACAGCCAGCACCGTCGGTTCACGCAGGACGATCCCCTCGCCGCGAATATACACCACCGTATTGGCAGTACCCAAATCCACGGCAATGTCCTGTGCACCGAAACCGCTCAGCCAATCCCAAACCGAGGCACTCCGTATCTTTCGTCGTTGTGCAAAACGAGTCCGCTCCAATGAACGGACCCGTCTCCTGCGTGCCGACTTACTTTTCCTGTTACGCTTTCTCCAGTCGAACAATATCCGCACCCAATCCTCTCAATTTATCTACCAGGCAATCATATCCGCGATCGATATGATGCAAATGTCCTACCTCCGTTTCGCCTTCGGCAACCAATCCGGCCAAGACCAAGGCGGCGCCGGCACGCAAGTCGGTCGCATTGACCTCACAACCTTGCAAACGTTCCACGCCTTCCACCACGGCAGAACCGCCATCGATTTTGATTTTGGCTCCCATCCGCTTCAATTCTTCCACATGCATGAAACGATTTTCAAATACCGTTTCCGTGACCAAGCCGGTGCCTTCCGCTACCGTCATCATCGCCATAAATTGCGCCTGCATATCGGTCGGAAATCCCGGATAGGGCAATGTCTTGATATCCACGGAACGCAACCGCTTCGGGCCGATGACACGAATGCCGCCGACATCTTCCATGACCGCCGCTCCCGCTTCTTTGAGTTTCGCTACCAGTGGCTTGACATGTTCCGCGATGGCATTTTCCACATATACATCGCCCTGGGTCATCGCCGCCGCCACCATGAAAGTTCCCGCTTCGATGCGATCCGGTATGACATTATGCACCGCACCGTGCAATTCGGGAACCCCTTCGATACGAATGACATTGGTACCCGCGCCGCGGATATTCGCCCCAATACTATTCAAGTACGTGACCAAGTCGACGATTTCCGGCTCTTCCGCCGCATTTTCAATGACCGTCCGCCCTTCGGCAGTAACCGCTGCCATCAGGGCATTCTCGGTTGCACCCACACTGGGAAAATCCAGGTAGATTTGTGCGCCCTTCAAGCCATTGGGCACATAGGCTTCCACAAAGCCGTTGCCGATCTCGATTTCCGCTCCCAAAGCCGCAAACGCCTTGAGATGAAGATCGATCGGACGCGTGCCGATGGCACAACCGCCCGGCAAGGAAATCTTGGCTCGTCCCATGCGTGCCAGCAACGGCCCCATCACCAAGAAAGACGCTCTCATCTTGCTGACCCATTCGTAAGGTGCCTCATAAGAAGTAATTTGCGAAGCATCGAAGCGCAATTCGTTCGGGCCGACATCCACGCGGACTCCCAAATGCTCCAATACCTTGCAAATAGTACTGACATCTTCCAATTGAGGTATATCCGGCAACGTGGAAGGAGTTACCGGCAATAACGTTGCCGCAATAATCGGCAACACTGCATTCTTCGCTGAGCTGACACGCACACGCCCCGATAGCTTGCGGCCGCCCTTAATCACTAATTTCTCCAACAGATCTCCTCCGAAATCATTCGGTCACAATTCTTATTCTATCTAATTACTTTTATATCATAACAATTCCCTATCGAGATTTCAATCATCTTCGCCGTCGTCACGTTCCCACCCGGCAATCTCGATAGGACGCTGATTGTCTTCCAAATAATTTCCTATCAAACGATATAAACGCGATGTATCCATTTCCAGGAGCGCATCTTCATCTCTACTTAGACGGTCAATGCATGTCGTATCCCGATAAATCGAAAACTCATAACCGGTGCCTGAAAAATAAGCAGAATCGCATTCGTAATCCAACACCTCCGACATCGAGGTGCGCAACAATTCTCCATATGCCCGTACATCCACTGCAAATACATCACTCAAACTCTCCAACGGCGGTGCAAAAACATAAATAATTTCGTCCCCTTTGCCCAGATCCACCGTGTGTTTTGCGTATGCGACCATACCATCATCCTTCATCTATTCTTTGATCACAATTATTATATCACACCCTATTTTGTTTATATAACAACCTTATCCGGAAGTATGAAAACACGGCTCGCCTCTCCCAAACAGGTTGACCGATTTAATTTGTTCATCACTTCATTTGTCTATTTCACAAATTCATTTGTCCTCCGGAATATTACGTTGTATAATTGTTAGGTATTCATTTTTGAAAGGAGTTTTTTCATGAAAGATCTTGTTGTACGTCCGAAAGGTATACTCGGCTTTATTGAAAGAGTCGGCAATAAAGTCCCCGATATTACCATTCTATTTATCGGTGCTTTTCTCATCACCTGTATTATTTCCGCGATACTTTCGCATCTGACTTTTTCCTATCTAAATCCGGTGACCGGCAAACCGATCGCCATTATCAGCATGCTCACCCCCCATGCACTCGTCACCTTGATGAGCAAGATGGTGACCAATTATTCCGGTTTTCCGCCGTTGGGAATGGTAATCGTGGCCACTCTGGGGATTGCCATTGCTGACGGTTCCGGCTACATCAACACGGCGCTGAAAAAGCTCCTCGCTTTCACTCCGAAAGCAGCACTGACCCCGATTATTATTTTGGCGGGGATGATTTCTCACTTGGGGCCGGATACCGGTTATGTCATTATTATTCCGGTCGCCGCTTACATGTTCTATGCATCCGGCAAACATCCGCTCGCCGGTATTGCCGCTTCGTTTGCGGGAATCGCCGGTGCGTTTGCCGCCAACTATACACCGAGTGCGATCGATCCGGTTATCCAGGGTTTCACGCAGAGTGCCGCCCAGATTATCGATCCGAGCTACATGGTCAATATTCTTTGTAACTATTTCTATGGTTTTGCGGCTACATTCCTCGTCATTCCGACTTGCTGGTACATCACCGAAAAGATCGTCGAACCCTGGCTGTGGAAAATGTATCCCCTGGATCTGTCCCAGGAAATGGCCGACGAATCGCATGCTCCTTTGACCGCCAAGGAGAATCGTGCATTTTACATTGCCAGCGCCTTCTTGATTCTGGCCTTGGCTGCTCTTTTCTTCTGTTTGGCCGATCCGACTTCTTCGTGGCGAGCACAGGACGGCACCATCGCGTCTTTCAAAGCGCCGATCATGCAGTCGCTCGTCTCCCTGATTTTCCTGCTTGCCGGCGGTACCGGTGTGGTATACGGATTCTTGGCGGGTAAATTCAAAGGCCCGAAAGATGTCACGGCCGCCATGGAGTCCATGACTCATACCCTGGTTCAATTGATCGTATTTTACTTCTTTGCCGCTCAATTCCTGTACGCATTCAATGCTTCGCAAATCGGCGTACTCTTGGCGGTATCGGGCGCCGACTTCCTGAGTTCGTTGGCCTTGCCGCCACAACTCACGATCGGCGGTATCATTATTTTCGTCGGTTTGCTCAATTTGATCATCACTTCCGCATCCGCCAAATGGGCCATCTTGGCACCTATCTTCGTACCGATGCTGATGGGTGTGGGCATCGCGCCGGAGTTGACCCAGGTCGCCTTCCGCGTCAGCGACTCCGCCGTCAACGTCGTCACACCGATGTTTGCATTCTATCCCTTGATCATCACGTATTGTCAAAAATACGTCAAAGAGGCCGGCATCGGCACACTCAGCTCCATGATGCTGCCCTATACGATCGGACTGTTGATCTCGCTCAGCGTCATGCTCTACGCATTCTGGGCACTGAACATTCCTTTGGGATTGCAAGCCAGCTACTTGTATCCCCGCATGTAATAGAAAGGTCGGATAATAATGAAAACCGCTCTTACCGAACGTTTTTTACGTTATGTCGCCATCCCCAGCCAGAGCAATCCGGCTGTTTCGGAAGTACCGAGCAGCCCGGGACAATGGGACATGGTTCGCTTGTTGGAAAGCGAGCTCACCGCTTTGGGTTTCGTGGATCTGCACATCAGCGAACACGCCTGCCTGACCGGCAAATTGCCCGCTACGCCGGATGTTTCACCCAACACCCCTGCCGTGGGTTTCTGTGCTCATGTCGATACGGTGGACGTCAATTTGTCCCCGGAGATTCACCCGCAAATCGTACGCAACTATGACGGTGGCGTCATCACGCTCAACCGGGAGCAGGGGATTTACTTGGATCCCGCCGAGCATCCGGAGCTCAACGCCTATGTCGGCGACGATATCATCTGCACGGACGGAACCAGCGTCCTGGGTGCTGATGATAAAGCGGCCGTGACCTCGATCATGACGGCCATGCAACATATCGTCGAGCAAAAAATTTCCCATGGCGATATTTATGTCGCTTTCGTGCCGGATGAGGAAATCGGCCTGCGCGGCGCCAAGAAACTGGAACTCGATCGGTTCCCCGTCGCCTATGCCTACACCTTGGACTGCTGCGGCATCGGCGAAGTCGTGTATGAAACCTTCAATGCCGGCAGCGGTTTCGTCCGCATTCGCGGCATCAGCGCCCATCCCATGAGTGCCAAAGGCGTTCTTTTGAACCCCATTCTGGTGGCCACCGATTTGATCCAATTATTCAATCGTTTGGAAACTCCGGAAAACACCGATGGTACGGACGGCTACATTTGGATTCACGGCATTCAGGGAAACCAGTCCGATGCCGTCGTGGAGCTGAACATCCGCGACCACAACAAAGAGCGCTATGAGGCTCGCAAGGCGTACATTCGCCAAGCCGTTGCCCTCATTCAAGAAAAATATCCGCGGGCGCAAATCGAATTGGAACTGGAAGATGTCTACGCCAATATCAAAGATGCGTTACGGGACGACAATCGCGAAGCCATCGATCATATCTATGAAGCGATGAAGCGCCTCGATATCACGCCGATTACGCTTTCAATGCGTGGCGGTACCGACGGTTCCTACCTGTCTTCGCAAGGTCTCTTGACACCGAATTTCTTTACCGGCGCCCATAATTTCCATTCCAATTGTGAGTTCTTGCCCTTGAATTCCTTCGAAAAATCCTGTCAAATGGTCTTGACTCTCATTGAATTGATTCGCGAAAAAGCACAATAAAAAAGCCACTGAAGTGGCTTTTTATTTCTGTAACGCATTGTGCAAATATTCTCTCATCAAGCGAGTAGATTCGTTGAAACGGGCCTGTTCTTCTTCCGTCAGGTGAATTTCGATGATATCTTCTACGCCGGCTTTGCCCAACATCGCCGGTACGGAGGCAAAAATCGGCTCTTGTCCGTACTCGCCATCCAAGTATACCGAACAGGGCAAAATCTTGTGTTCATTGTGGAAGATCGCACGAATAATTTCCGTCGCACAAGTGGAGATACCGAACTCCGTGCAACCTTTGCCGGCCAAGACGACATAACCGCCTTGTTTCATATCTTCCAATTCCTGCTCGAAATCTTCCAAGCGATAGCGATCCCCACGTTCTGCCAACAGCTCGTGAATCGGCTTGCCGGCCACATAGACATGAGACCACGGAATCATTGCGGAGAATCCATGTTCCGCCATCGCATATGCGGTAATGGAGTTGCGATGCACTCCCAATTTTTCGGACAATTGTTTCTGCAAACGCGCCGAGTCCAACGCGGTTCCCGTGGAAAGAATTTTTTTCTTTGGCCAATTCAGCTTTTCCTGAATATAAGCGGCTACGACATCGGCCGGATTGGAGATACCCAAAATAATTCCGTCAAAACCGGAGGCTTTGATCTTCGGCAAAATCTCATCGATAATCGCCAACGTATCGCCGATCGTATCCAAGCGCGATTGCTCCAAAGAGGGCAATGGGCCTGCCGAAATAACGATAATATCACACTCACCCATGTCTTCTATGTCGCTGTAGCGTGCTTCTACATGATGCGGCAAATAGGATACGGCATCCAACACATCAATGGCTTCCGCAGTCGCTTTCTCTTTTTTGATGTCATTGAGCAGCAGTACGTCCGCCTCTCCCTGTGTGGGCAATGCAAATGCTACGTGGGAACCAACATTTCCCGG
>JAEZZT010000092.1 GCA_023418435.1 Bacillota bacterium
ATGTTATAATTGAGCAAGAGGTGAGTATATGCACAAAAAGTCGCCGATTATTTTATTGGCAGTGGTGGTTTTGCTGCTTGTTTCTTTTAGCAAGGGGCCAAAACCTAGTCAAGAGGTCGCGCAGGAAAAAGAAACTCAGAAATACATTACGATTTATACGGATATGCCGACGGACTCCTTGCAGGTCTTGGGACCGGCTTATGAAAAGGCGACGGGGATTCATCTTCATATCGTGCCTTTGACGGCAGAGCAAATTTTCAATTCCTTGGACGGAGCGCCGAACACTCCGGCACCGGACTTAATCTGGAGCAGTGAGCATGTACTGCGGAAACTGCAAAAAGAAAAGGCGTTAGCTGCCCATGTATCCGAACAGACCGATATAGTTTCACCGCAATTCAAGGATGAAGGCGGATTTTGGACAGGGACTTGGTACCTGCCCATCGTTTTTGCGGTGGAAGAGGGATATTACGAAGAAAACAACGGCAAGATAAATACTTGGTGGGATCTTCTGAAAAACAATTCCCGGATTGCTATGACCGATTTCATCTCGGCGGACTTACCGGCGGAATTATTGTATTCCATGGTAGAGATCAGAGGTGAAGATCAGACTTGGCTCTACTTGCGACATTTGCAGAATCACATAGTCCAGTATGCCAAGTACTTGTCCACACCGGTACGTCTTTTGGCGTTGAATAAGGCGGATATTGCCATTGCCGATGCGGGAACGGTGCGCAATTATATGGCGGAGGGGCTGCCGATTCGCATGATCTATCCGACTGACGGTACGGCATATTATTTGTATGCCTTCGGGATTACAAAAAAATCCACCAAAAAGAAAGAAGCAGGGGCGTTTATGGATTGGGTATTGGCCGGAAATGCCTTTGTGTACCAATATAAAAACAGACAATATTTTTATTACACGGGTGAGCCTGAAAAGCAAGTCGCGGACTCGCATGGCCATGAGTTAGTATTGTGGCAAACCAAGAAGAACTATACCCGTGAAGGAGAACAGGAGTTAATCGCAAAATGGTTGGAAGATGTCCGTTTTGCGGGAGGGATGAAATGAAGAAAGTCAATGTAATCAGTTTGGGTTGCTCGAAAAATCTGGTAGATGCCGAGATCATGATGGGCCTGATGAAAAATGCAGGTTGGGTGTTGACCGATCAGCCGGCCGAAGCCGATGCCATCGTGGTCAATACTTGCACATTTATCGAGGCGGCCAAGGATGAGTCCATTGCCGAAATTTTGGAGGCGGCACGTTACAAGGTCGAGGGACAATGTCGGACTTTGATCGTGACCGGTTGCTTGTCGCAACAGTTCAAAGAAGAGCTGTTTCGGGAAATCCCGGAAATTGATATTTTGTTGGGAACGGATTCGTGGGAACGAATTCTGGAAGCGCTGCAGGAATCGGAAACCAAGTCCGAGGTCGCTTATTTCGACCGACCGCATATGCCGGATTTTGAAAGTTTGCCGCGGGAGCGTACGACACCGAAGTATTCGGCGTATGTCAAAGTGGCGGAAGGCTGCAGCAATGGCTGTACTTTCTGCATTATCCCCTATGTTCGTGGCCGTTTTCGCAGTCGCCCGATGCAATCGGTGATGCAGGAAGTACGAGCGATGGCCGAAGAGGGCGTGCGAGAAATCAATGTGATTGCTCAGGATACGACCAGCTACGGACGTGATTTGGAAAATCCGCAGAGTTTGGTGGATTTGTTGAAGGAAATGGAAGCGGTTGAATCCATTGAGTGGATTCGTCTTTTGTACTTATATCCGAAGTATTTTACGGATGAGCTTTTGGCGTATATCGTCCAAAGTCCCAAGGTTTGCAAGTATATCGATATTCCTCTGCAGCATATCAGCGACCGGATTTTGCAACGCATGAATCGTCGCGATCGCAAAGCGGATATTCTGCAGTTGCTGCAAAAGATTCGAGCGCAGCAGACGCATATTACTCTGCGGACGACCTTCATTGTAGGCTTTCCCGGGGAGACAGAAGAAGATTTTGCAGAATTGTGCGATTTGGTCAAACAGATTCGCTTCGATCGCGTCGGAGTGTTCATGTATTCGCAGGAAGACGGTACCCCGGCCGCTCGCATGGAGGATCAAGTTCCCGCCGAAGTCAAAGAGGAAAGATATCACACATTGATGGCGATTCAGGCGCAGATCTCCGAAGAATTGAATCGCCGCTCCATCGGTGAAGTGCATCCGGTTTTAATTGAAAAATTGGAACCGCAGGAGGAGCAAATGATTGCCGTCGGACGCATGGATACGCAGGCGCCGGATGTGGATGGCGTAGTCTACGTGGAAAATGCGGAGGATGTTGCTCCGGGGCAATTTGTGCAAGTGGAGATCACGGACGGTTTTGCGTATGATTTGTTGGGACAGCGTCAAGGCGAGGCATATTGATGACGACAACTATTTTGCATGAATTGTTATTGAAACGAGGATTGACCTGTGCCGTGGCCGAGTCGTGTACGGGAGGACTGCTGGCGGCGGCGCTGACGGAACAACCGGGCAGTTCTGCATACATGCTGGGTGGGGCCATTACCTACACTCGCGAGATGAAGAAACGGATTCTCGGGGTTCCTTTGGAGGTATCCGCGCTCAATGAGGCGGTCAATCCGGACACCGCCGCTGCCATGTTGCAAGGTGTACTGGCACTATTCGGTGCGGATGTGGGGATCGCTACGACCGGCTTTGCCGGCCCGGGCGGAGGTACATCCGCCGAACCGGTGGGTACGGTATATATTGCTTATGGTAGTAAAGATTGTTATGAAGTGGCGCGCTGTCATTGGTCCGGAGATCGAGACACGGTACGGCGCAATGCCACTCGCAAGGGAATTGAATTATTAACAAGTATGTTGACTGAAGGAGGAAAAACATGTCGGGAGTGATGAAAGAAGATCGTGCCAGAGCATTGGATAATGCGATTCGCCAAATTGAACGTTCATTTGGCTCCGGAGCCGTGATGCGTTTGGGTGAAGTGGCTCATAATATGAATATGGAGGTAATTTCCAGCGGTTCTTTGGCTTTGGACCTCGCTTTGGGAGTCGGCGGTTTTCCGCGTGGACGAGTGATCGAGATTTACGGACCCGAGTCTTCCGGTAAAACTACGGTTGCGTTGCATGCCATTGCCGAAGCACAGAAAAAAGGCGGTGTGGCCGCTTTTATCGATGCGGAACACGCGCTGGATCCGATTTATGCACGTCGCTTGGGAGTAGAT
>JAEZZT010000007.1 GCA_023418435.1 Bacillota bacterium
CCCACAGATCGTAGCCAAGGTGGGTGTGTTGCCTACCATCATCTTGATATAAATCGGCAAAATCGGTCCGATTCCCATCAAGGCAAAGCTGACAAAAAATTGGATGCCCATCATCAATCGCACCAACGGAATGGATAAAAACAGTTTCAGATTGCCCCACATCGATTCTTTTTGTTTTTGAGGTTTCGGCTCAAAATCTTCATAAATATAGCGTTTCGTCAGAAATCCGCCGCAGAGTGTCAGTAAACCGAAGAAAATAAACGTCCCCCGGTAGCCGATAATATCTGCCGCTGCACCGCCGAGCATCGGTCCCAGCGTCGCTCCCAAGACGATCCCCATTTGGTACGTTCCCAAGGCATATGTGGAGTATTCTTTCGGCGTTTGGATAACGACCATCGATAAACCGGCTGCGATAAAGCCGCCGACCATCCCCTGGACTCCGCGCAAAATAAACAACTCCAAAGGAGTCCGCACGAAAGACATCGTCACCATGACAAGAGTCAGCGCAAATAAAATTTGCAACAAAACTCGCTTATGCCCTTTGCGATCTCCGTATTCCCCCCAATACGGGTTGGCCAATGCCGCGGTAAAACTGGTGACACCGGTGATCAAGCCGGACCACATTCCGGCCGCTCCGGGATCATCGACACCCAACTCATGAACAAACAAAGGCACAAAGGAGATCAGCCCCAAAATAGCCGTTCCCGCCAACACTTGAATACTAGCCAACCAATATAAATTCCTACGCCATGCTTCCATCTTTCTACCTTCTTTTCTTACACGCTTCTCTTATACTTCTCCATTAATTATTTGTTTTACGGGGAACGATCGATATATCGTTACAGCAACGGCAATAAAGACCAAGGCACTCAACCAAAATACCGATGCCAACCCCCATGTGGCTGCGACTACACCACTGACCAACGGACCTACTACATTCCCGATCAAATTGACACTCGACGTCGCTCCGAACGCCACGCCTCGCTGAGAGGCAGGCACGCTTTGAGAAATCACCGCATTGGATGTCGGCATCAAGAGTCCGATGAAAAATCCATCCACCAAACGCCAAAATCCCAACCACCAAATATTCGGGGCCCAATACTGGAGGAGAAAAACAACTCCCGCTACGGCCGCCGCTCCATAGAGCACCTTCCGATTCCCCAAATGATTCGCCAATCGACCGGTCATGCCGGCGGCTATAGCCCCGGCAACACCACCCAAAGCCAAAATAACGCCGGAAACCGTGGCGACCGGTCCTTGTTCTCCCACCATCTGTTGGATATATAGCGGCAAAATGGGAGCCAGGCCCGTCAAACCGAAACCGACCAAAAATTGCGCCGCCATCATCAGGCGCACCAAGGGAATTTGCCAGAGTGTTCTTAAATGTTGCCACACGGAAAGCACTTCTTTACTTTCATTGTTTTGCTTTTCCACCTTCACCCGGCTCAAGACCAACCAACCGCCCAATGCAGTCAGAAACGCAAAAAACCAAAACACACGACGAAAACCCAGCCAATCCGCTACTACACCGCCGAGCATCGGGCCGATGGAGTTCCCCAAAATGACCCCCATCTGCACCTTGCCCAAAGCTGCTGGGGTAAATTCTGCCGGTGTTCCGGTAGCCACGAGTGCCATTCCCGCTGCGATAAAACCGCCGACAGCACCCTGTATCGCTCGCAGCAGAAACAGCTGCCAAGCACTCTGTACACCGGACATCAAGGCAAACAGAACCGTCAATGCGATGAGAATCTGGATCAATAATTTTTTATGCCCTTTACGATCACCATACGCGCCCCAATAGGGGTTGGAAAAAGCCGTAGTAAAGCTGGCGATACCCACGATGAGGCCCGCCCATACCTCCCGGGATAGAAGTCCGGTATCCAGCTCCTGTAAAAACAGAGGAATGAACGAAAATGCGCCCGCGATAGAAATACCGCCTATTATTTCCACGATGAAGATCCAATTATTATTACATTGCCATCTTCCCATACTTGCCCCTTCTTTTGCCAAAACAAATAGGCCCCACCGGGTGCGACCTATTGCCAACCAACAAAGTAACTCAAGCGTCCTTTTGTTGTTGTTTAGCTTCTAAGTAAGCTAATATTCCTTGGGCTGTTTTCTTTGCTTCTCTCATTGCCAAAACTACGGTCGCAGGGCGATGTACAATATCTCCTGCCGCAAAAATTCCTTCCAGATTTGTCATCCCGTAATAAGGAGTTTCCGTAGTCATAATGTATCCGGAGCTATCTCGCTCCATCTCCGGAAACACAGATCTCAACATGGTGGAAGGTACATGACCGACTGCAATAATTACACGCTCTGCGGGTAAAGTTTCCTGCTGACCGGTCGCCCGCATTTCTCCCAATTCGTTTATCTCTTGCACTTCGTAGCAAAATTCTTCTACTTGATTTCGGCCCTTGACACCCACGGGCGCTGCCAAAAATTGAAATTGCACCCCTTCTGCACGGGCTTCCTCATACTCGGAAGGCAAACAGGCCATAAACTCTTGCGTCCGACGATATACCACCGTCACACTACGAGCTCCCAGGCGTACGGCTGTACGAGCTGCATCCATCGCTACATTTCCGGCGCCGATCACAATCACGCGATCCCCTTCGCGAAGCGGAACTTCATGTCGTCCGATCTTTTCATCATGCCAAGCCTGAACGGATTCCAACAAATCCATCGCCTGCAAGACGCCGGGAAGGTCATCATTGACCAATTCCAAATCTCTTGGCTGATCCGTACCGACACCTAGAAATATAGCCTCGTAGCCATCCGCAAAAAAGCTTTGTGCGGTCATATCTTTACCGAATGTCCGCTCCGTAAAAAACTGAACGCCCATTGCCTGCAAACGCTCTACTTCAAAACGAACCACCGACTTGTGAATCCGGAAATCCGGAATTCCATGCAGAAGTACACCTCCCGGCTCATCCGCACGATCGTAAACATCGACTTGGTATCCTTGCAAGCGCACATCGTTGGCCACACTCAAGCCGGCCGGTCCGGAACCGATAACGGCGATCTTCTGCTTCTTGCGCGGCAGTCGTTTCGGTTGCGTCAGCATCATGGCATTGGCCACATCTCCCAAAAAACTTTCTATCAGACCGATTTTGACCGGTTGTCAGCGCCGATTCAAAATGCAATGTCCCTCACATTGATTTTCATGAGGACACACGCGACCGCAAATCGACGGCAAATTGCTGCGTTCATTAATCAGACGAATTGCTTCGCCTATATTTCCGGCAGCCAAGGCTGCAATAAATTTCGGAATTTCATTGCCAATAGGACATCCCGTGCGGCAAGTAGGGCGTGGACAATTCAGGCAGCGGCGTGCTTCCACGATTGCCTGCGCCATATCCTCCATCGTTACTCTCACACGATCCATTGCCAGCGGCAGTTTCGTCCTTTCCATATGCCACCCCATTACGTAAAAATGGTGCGCCCAAGATGATTCGAACATCCGACACACGGTTTAGGAAACCGCTGCTCTATCCACTGAGCTATGGGCGCATTATCTATATAAATTTTGCATACCAATATAGATATATATTTATTATACATATACTCTCTATCAATTGTCAACGAACGCCTATATATGGGCAAAATGCTAGCATTTTATTACCTGCTCAACAATTAATATTATTGATTTCATCTTTTATGCGGCAATGATTTCAGGATTGCTATGCGTTTTTTGCAAGTATTTCCTACAACAAAAAACGCCCTTGTCGCAAGGGCGTCTTTCACTGTCAATTATTACGCAACAATTCTTTATCTGCAATATCCATGCGATATTGCATCCCATCGAATTGAATTTCTTTCATCGCTTGGTAGGCCACTTCTTTGGCTTCTGCCAAAGTCGGTTGCACCGCCACGATATTCAACACACGACCACCGGCCGTGGAAAAAACACCATCTGCGCATCTTGTTCCCGCATGAAAAACCAATGCTTTTTCTGCCGCTTTCTCCAAACCGCTGATGCTGTCTCCCGTATACGCATGTTCAGGATAACCGAATGAGGCCGCTACTACACAGATCGCAGAGGCCGGTTTCCATTGCAAGGTCACCTCTGCCAATCTGCCTTCTACTGTTGCCAACATGACCTCCGCAAAATCCGTTTCCAAAAGAGGTAGCAGCACCTGGGTCTCCGGATCTCCGAAACGGCAATTAAATTCAATTACCTTGGGCCCTCCCTCGGTCAGCATCAGACCGGCATACAAAATACCTCGGAAAGGACTTCCTTCCGCCACCAAGGCTTTTGCCGTCGGGCGTAAAATTTGCTCGACCGCCATCTCATACCATTCCGGTTTGAGCACCGGTGCCGGAGCAAATGCACCCATACCGCCGGTGTTGGGACCTCGATCATGATCGTAAATCCGTTTATGGTCTTGAGCTGCAATCATCGGCACTATCGTCTCTCCGTCGACAAACGCCAAGAGGCTCGCCTCTTCACCGACCAAGTACTCCTCAATAACCACCTGAGATCCGGCTTTGCCGAAGCCTTTGCTTTCCAACATGCGTCGCAATGCTTTGACGGCTTCTTCTTCCGTCTCCGCAATCACGACACCTTTACCGGCTGCCAACCCATCCGCTTTAATTACATAGGGTGCTGACAGTTTCTTCAAATACGCTATCGCTTTTTTCAGATCGGTAAAAGTCTGAAAATCTGCCGTAGGGATATGGTACTTGGCAAAAAGTTCTTTGGCAAACGCTTTGGAGCTTTCTATACGTGCCGCCGCCTTGGTAGGTCCGAAAACAGGAATGTTGCGCCACTCCAACTCATCGGCAATTCCGGCGGCCAAAGGCGCTTCCGGCCCCACTACTACCAAGTCGGGAGATTGCGTGACAATAATCTCCGCCAACTCCTGTGCACTCGTCCAGATAACGGGAAGAGATTCTGCAACTTCCTGCATTCCCGCCGATCCGGGAATGGCAATAATTTCTTCGACCAAAGGGCTCTGCGACAGCTTCCATGCCAACGCATGCTCTCGTCCACCATTACCAATCAATACGATTTTCATAACTCATTCCTCTCCGTGCATTTAGCCATGTCGAAAATGTCGACGTCCGGTCACTACCATGGCAATGCCATATTTATCTGCTGCCTCAATCGACTCCGCATCTCGCACCGATCCTCCCGGTTGGATAATCGCGGTAATACCTGCCGCAGCGGCCGTTTCTACGGTATCTCCGAAAGGAAAGAAGGCGTCTGACGCCAGGACTGCTCCGTGTGCCTTTTCTCCTGCCTGCTCCAACGCAATTTTTGCGGCCCCCACGCGGTTCATTTGTCCCGCGCCGATGCCCAAAGTGGTCTCTTCATCATTGACAACGATGGCATTGGACTTCACGTAGCGAACTACATTCCAACCGAAGCGCAAGGCTCTCATTTCTTCCTCCGTAGGTTGTCGCTTGGTGACGACTTTCCAGTCGGCTTCTTCGTCCACCAATTCATCGGCATCCTGCAATACCCAACCGCCGGAAATATGCTTTGCCTGTACGCGGTCCGCATGGGAAGGTTTCACTTCCAACAAGCGTAAATTTTTCTTTTCTGATAATAAAGCCAGTGCTTCCGGCGTAAAACTCGGCGCCATGATAATCTCAAAGAAAATCGGGCGCATGGCTTCTGCCGCTGCTAGATCGACTTCCGTATTGCAAGCGACAATCCCCCCGAACGCCGAGACATCATCTGCCGCCAAGGCTTTGCGGAATGCCTCTGCCGTGCTTTCTCCACTAGCCACGCCGCAAGGGTTTGTATGTTTAATAATAGCACATGAGTGTAAGGTTAGCAAAGATACCAACGACCAAGCGGCATCCGCGTCGACCAAGTTATTGAACGAAAGCTCCTTACCATTTAATTGACGAGCATTGGCAATGCCGCCGCTCTCCTGCGAATCTCTATAAAATGCTGCACTTTGATGAGGATTTTCCCCATAGCGCAAGTCACAAACTTTGGTTGCCTCCACTTGCCACGTTTGCGGAAAGCGTGAGTCCGTAGAAGTATTTTCCGTTTTCCCTGACAAGTAACGTGCAATTTGTGCATCATAAGCTGCCGTATGGGCAAAAACACGCTGGGCATATTTCAAGCGGTCGGCCGAGCTGTCTCCACCACGATCCAACAAAGTCAGTACCTCCTGATATTGGTCGGCAGCCGTGAGGACCCATACATGTTGCCAATTCTTGGCTGCCGCTCTCAGCAAAGAGGGACCGCCGATATCGATTTGCTCAATCGCTTCGGATAACGTTGTCTCCGCCTTGGCAATCGTTTCCGCAAAGGGATATAAATTGACAACTACCATATCAATGAACTCGATACCATGCTCTTGTACCGCCGCTACATGACTTTTCAAATCCCGTCGCGCAAGAATTCCCCCATGAATATGAGGATGCAAAGTCTTGACTCGGCCATCCAGCATTTCCGGAAAGCGTGTCACCGCTTCCACCGCCATCACCGGAACTCCTGCTTGTTGCAGTGTTGCCAACGTACCGCCGGTAGAAATAATCTCCCAGCCCCGCTCAACGAGTCCTTTCGCCAAGTCCACAATGCCCGTTTTATCGGACACACTGATCAATGCTCTTTTCATTCGGATTTCCTCCCTATGGTAGAAATTACGCGTCTGTTTTCCAATTTCAACTCATCACGACAAAAAGCTGCCACCGCCGCAATATAAGTAGGATGTTCTACTGTCAATATCTTCGCAGCCGTTTCTTCCGCATCATGACAATCCGTCAGGGACACTGCCGTTTGAGCAATGATCGGACCCGTATCCATGCCGGCGTCCACAAAGTGAACGGTACAGCCCGACACTTTTACACCCGCATTCCAAGCCTGCTCCTGAGCATGAAGACCGGGGAAAGAAGGCAGTAGTGAAGGGTGAATATTCATGATTCGACCCTCGTATGCCTGCAAAAATGTCGGTCCTATCAAACGCATATACCCGGCCAAACAAATCAGATCGGGACGCAATGCGTCCAAATAAGCCACGATAGCTTCTTCAAAGGCTGCCTTCGTCTGAAAACTCCGCGGCTCAAATACTCCGCTGTCAATTGCTTTCTCCGCTGCCATTTGCAGGGCACCGGCTTGCGGATTATCCGCCACCAAGGCGATAATTTCACCATTTATTTCTCCGGAGCGGCAGGCATCGATCAGCGCCGCCGCGTTGGAGCCTCTACCGGAGGCAAATACTACGATTCGCTTCATTCGATACCTCGAATTTCAACTTTTCCGGTTCGGGTGACCGTTCCGATTCGATAGGCGTCTTCGTTTCTTTGGGCCAAATGCTGCATCACGCCCTCGGCCTCTTCCGGAGCTACGACTAGCATCATGCCGATTCCCATGTTGAATGTACGATACATCTCCCGTTGCGGAACATTGCCCCAAGAGGCCAGCAGTGAGAAAATCTCCGGCATTGGATATGTCTCCGGATCGATTTCCACACCCAAACCTTCCGGCAAAATGCGCGGAATATTGTCATAAAAGCCGCCGCCGGTAATATGTACCATCCCTTTAATAGAAAATGCTTCCAATAAAGGCACCACTACTTTGGGATATAGACGAGTCGGCTCCAACACTTCATCCCCCAAGCTACGCTCTAAGCCGGGATACACCCGCGCCAAATCCAATCCCTCTCTGGTGATGATTCTCCGCACGAGGGAGTAGCCGTTGGAGTGCAGACCGGAGGACGGAAGACCGATAATGACATCTCCTTCGGAAATATTTTCTCCGGTGATGATTTTGCTTTTATCCACTATTCCTACCGCAAAACCGGCAAGATCATAATCTCCCGGTGCATAAAAGCCTGCCATCTCCGCCGTTTCTCCTCCTAGCAAGGCACACCCGGATTCTCGGCATGCAGCCGCTACGCCACTCACGATTTCGGCGATTCTCTCGGGCTGCAATTCGCCTACGGCAATATAGTCCAGGAAGAAAAGCGGACGAGCACCTTGCACCAATACATCATTGACGGACATGGCCACGCAGTCCTGTCCGATGGTATGATGACGATTCATTTCAATGGCCAGTCTCAACTTGGTACCGACTCCATCCGTTCCCGACACCAACACCGGCTGTGCCAATTTTTCCTGTCCCAAATCATACAAACCGCCAAAGCCGCCGACATCGCCCAAGACTCCGGCCGTATAAGTAGCTCGTACGGATTCCTTCATCAATTCCACAGCTCGATTTCCGGCATCGATATTGACGCCGGCCGCTGCGTAAGTTAAGGCTTCTTTCATTGTGAAAGCTCCTTTCCGGGAATATCCCCACGATAATCACCATCAAAACAAGCAAAGCAAATACTTTCTCTTTCAATGCCACAAATCGAGTTTGCCAAGCCCTCTTGCGATAAAAAGTGCAAACGATCGGCCCCGATATAGCGTCGAATCTCTTCGATCGAGTGCGTGACTGCAATCAATTCATCCCGATCCGAAGTATCTATGCCGAAGTAGCAAGGAAATTTGACCGGCGGCGAAGAAATGCAGAGATTGACTTCTTTCGCTCCGGCTTCCCGTAGCAAGCGAATGATGATTCCGCTCGTCGTTCCCCGCACAATGGAGTCATCGATCAAAATCAAGCGCTTACCCGCCACATTATTCACTACGGGATTGAGTTTCATCTTGACGGATCGCTCCCGCATTTCCTGTGTCGGTTGAATAAAGGTACGACCCATGTAGCGATTTTTGATCAAACCTTCCGCATAAGGTATACCGGATGCTCTGGCATACCCGATAGCAGCGACATTCCCCGAATCCGGCACACTCATAACGACATCGCCTTCAAATTGCGATTCCTGCCACAAAGCAGCTCCCATGCGCAAACGGGCTTCATATACGCTCTCGCCATCCTGAACGGAGTCCGGCCGAGCAAAATATACATACTCAAAAGCACAACGGGCTTTGCGCCGTGCATTGGCCGGAGAGTCGAAACGCATATAGACGGGGCCATTATCATCGATACGAACCATTTCTCCCGGTTCAATATCGCGCTCCCAAGT
>JAEZZT010000008.1 GCA_023418435.1 Bacillota bacterium
GTATTGGAATGCATCCAACAAGAAACCGAACTTGCTTTGGGCTTCTTCTTTTGTCATGCCGATCGCTTGGAAAATCTTTTCCTGCAATTCTTCCTGATAAATACGCAGCGAGCCGCCACCGATTTCCACACCATTGAGTACCATGTCATACGCTTTGGCTTTGACTTTGTCCGGTGCAGTCGCCAAGTATTCCACATCTTCGTCAAGCGGTGACGTGAACGGATGATGCATCGCTACATAACGTTTTTCTTCTTCGCTGTATTCGAACATCGGGAAATCCAATACCCAGGCAAACGCCAGCGCATCGCGATCGATCATGTTCATACGACGAGCCATTTCCAAACGCAATTCGCCCAACGCCTGTGCGACAACGGATGCTTTGTCGGCAATCATCAAAATCAAATCGCCCGGTTTTGCACCGCTGCGTTCAATGATCGCCCGGATCATCTCATCACCGAGGAATTTGGCGATTTGCGACTTGATCGAGCCATCTTCATTGATGATGATCCACGCCAAACCTTTGGCCCCATATTGGCCGACATAATCCACCAAACCATCGATTTCACGACGAGGAATGCCCGCATCGCCTTCAACGACGATACCTTTGACCAGACCGCCGGCTTCCACTACGGAACGGAATACTTTGAAATCCGTATTGGCCACAATATCCGTCGCATTGAAGAACGGCATATCAAAGCGCAAATCCGGTTTGTCGGAGCCGTATTTATCCATTGCCTCATCATAGGAGATTCGTGGGAACGGTGTCGGAATATCTTGGTCCAAGACCGTTTTGAAAATGGTCGCTACCATTTCCTCCATGAGATTCAAAATATCATCGCGCTCAATGAAGCTCATCTCGATGTCCAACTGCGTAAATTCCGGTTGGCGATCGGCACGCAAATCTTCATCGCGGAAGCAGCGCACGATCTGGAAATATTTTTCCATGCCGCTGACCATCAAGATTTGTTTGAAAAGCTGCGGGGATTGCGGCAATGCGTAAAATTTGCCGGGATTGACACGACTTGGCACCAAGTAGTCGCGAGCCCCTTCTGGAGTGCTCTTCGTCAACATCGGAGTTTCAATTTCCCAAAAACCGTGTTGATCCAAGAAATCGCGCATCGTCTTGGTGACGCGATGGCGCATGAAGATATTGCGTTGCATTTCCGGGCGACGCAAATCCAAGTAGCGATATTTCAAGCGAATATTCTCATCGACGTCGATATTGTCCTCAATATAAAATGGAGGTGTTTTGGTCGCGTTCAAGACGCGAATCTCATACGCTACCACTTCGTATTTCCCGGTCGCCATATTTTCATTGACCGTCGCCGCATCGCGCTCACGCACGGTGCCGCGCACGGCAATTACATATTCATTGCGGATGCTTTCCGCTTTGTGAAAGCTTGCCTCATCATAATCCGGTGAAGCCACTACTTGCACTACGCCGGAACGGTCACGCAAATCCACAAAAATCAAACCGCCATGGTCACGGCGACGTTCCACCCATCCGCATAACACAATCTCTTCATTATTTTGAGCAGCGGTTACCTCACCGCACCCAATCGTCCGACGCAAGCCGGCCATTGTCTCCATTACCGTCATCCTCTCTCTACTTGATTCCGTAGATGCACAACTAATTCATCTTCTCGTATTTCTATTTGCTGATGATCATCCAAATTACGGAGTATCACCGTTCCTTGCTGCATCTCATCTTCGCCAATTATTATAACATACTTTGCGCCTATTTTTGCCGCTTGTTTCATCCGACTTTTCAGAGATCTGCCTTGCAAATCGGTATCCACCCGCAAGCCTTCCCGGCGCAGGTTTTCACCGAGCACGAAACCATGCGTTTGGGCCGCCTCACCGATCGTGACGACCGCAACATCCACCGGCAACGCCAAGGTCGGCAACAAGCCCTGCATGTCCAAAGCGAGAAGCAAGCGTTCCATCCCCACGGCAAAACCGATCCCCGGGGTCGGCGGGCCACCGATCTCTTCGACCAGACCGTCATAACGTCCGCCGCCGCAAATGGCGCTTTGTGCTCCCAACGGTGCGTACTGAATCTCGAAGGCTGTCTTCGTGTAATAATCCAATCCTCGCACCAGACGCGGGTTGATTGTATAGTCCACTCCGGCTGCCGTCAGCAATTCCTGCACTTTTTGAAAATGCGCGGCACATTCTTCATTCAAATAATCAATGATTTCGGGTGCACCTTGCGACGCCCTTTGGCATTTCTCCTGTTTGCAGTCCAACACCCGCAACGGATTTTTATCCAAACGGCTGCGGCAATCCGGACAAAGTTCGTCCAATTTGTCCGCAAAAAATTCCTGCAGTTTTTCTCGATAGATCGGCCGGCATTGCGGATCACCTACGGAATTGATCTGCACCTTGAGGTCACGCAGGCCCAGTTCTTGGAATAATCGCAAGGCCAGGCATATGATTTCCGCATCCGCTTGCGGTGAATCCGTCCCCAAAATTTCCGTACCGAACTGATGAAACTCACGATAACGCCCGGCCTGCGGGCGGTCGTAACGGAACATCGAACCGATGTAGTAAAGCTTTTCCACGCCTTGATCGGCATACAGTTTGTGCTCCAAGTACGCACGCACCGCAGAAGCCGTATTTTCAGGGCGCAAAGTCAATGAACGATCCCCTCGATCGGTAAAAGTGTACATTTCTTTGGAAACCACATCCGTAGTTTCTCCGATCCCACGCTGAAACAGTTCCGTCTGCTCAAAATGAGGTGTACGAATTTCACCGAATCCATAACGCTCACAAATGTGGCGTATTTTTTCTTCTACATACCGCCACTGACTACTGGCAGCTGGCAATATATCTTGAGTGCCTCGTAAGGCTTTAATCATTCCGACTCGCTCCTTTACTGCAATTATTGATAAAAATTTCGGCTCTTTTGGCCCAATACATTTCGCATTTATCTCGATATACTTCGGGATCCCATGGGAAGTAACATTTCTCAAATTGAAATACATCATTGCCGATCGCTTTGCTGGTTGCCCCGGGACCGATGCCCAAGATATGCGCCCGTTCTTCCATCATTTGGATATTGTAACGGCACTCATGACTCGGCAATGCATAGCCGATATTCGGCAAGTCCGTAGCCAAATATTTTTGCCGGTACAAGTAGTACGGTACATACCCCGCCTCCACTAAATTCTCATAAGCCCCCATGGCCATATTCTTCGTGGTTTCGGGTGCGGGCAAATGATAGCGTTCGGCATGAACGGCAAGCGGGCTATTGCGTTTTAACGCCAAAGTATGAACCGTCACATTTTCCGGCTGCCACGCTAAAGCTCTTGCCATATTTTCCTGCATATCTTTTTCGTTCTGTTCCGGCAATCCTGCGATGAAATCCATATTGACCGCTTGAAACGGTCGTTGGCGGACTTCCTCCATCACCCGCTCGATATCGGCCACCAAGTGCGAGCGTTGAATACGTCGTAAAATATGGTCCTGCCAGGTTTGCGGGTTGACGGAAATCCGTTGTACTCCGCAAGCGATCATACAATCCAATTTCTCGTTCGTAATGGTATCGGGGCGTCCGGCTTCTACCGTGAACTCGATACTCCCGTCCAGACGGAATTCGTTTTGAATGGTCGTCAACACATCGCGAAATTCCGCCACAGGAAGCACGGTCGGCGTCCCTCCACCGAAGTACACGGAGTCCACCTGCAGCCGGCATTGCCGTGCCAAGTCGGCTGCGCGACGAATATCCTCGCACAACGCATCCACCAGTTCCCGCCACGCTTCATCGGGACGAGCTACTCGTGCGGGAAAAGAGCAATACACACAATGGCTGGGACAAAACGGAATGCCGATATACACGGCCGTCGGTGCTTGCTGACGTTGCAGCGGCAAATAAGGTCGCTGCAACTCGCCGATGTCGGTGAGCAACTCCTCCAGATGCGGTTCCACCTTGGCCTCTGCCAAAAATCGTGCAGCCGCCCGGCGGTAATTCTCACTCGCCAAGAAACGGTGCAGGATCTTTGTCGGACGCATTCCCAACAAATATCCCCATTCATTCAAGTCCGTCCCTTGCCATTCGCAAAGTGCGTCCTGGATGCGCCGTCC
>JAEZZT010000026.1 GCA_023418435.1 Bacillota bacterium
GGTCCGTAGCAATAATTATCTCCCGGATCTCATCATCGCGCAAACGCTCCAACAATTCACGAATGCGCAAATGTTCGGGCCCCACACCTTCCAATGGAGAAAGTACGCCGTTCAATACATGGTACACGCCGCGATATTCCTGACAGCGTTCTACCGCCATGACATCCGCCGTCGTTTCCACCACACAGACGACACTGTGGTCCCTTCTCATATCTGCACAAATTTCACAGGGATCTTGTACAGACAAATGTCCACATACGGAGCAATACTTCGTATGTGCCCTGGCCTCGGTCATCGAGCGAATGAAAGCATCGACGCTTTCGTCCGACTCTTCGAGTATAAAATACGCCAAGCGGCGAGCAGTCTTGACCCCGATACCGGGTAGTCTTCGAAACTGCTCGACCAAGCGTTCCAAGGGCTCGTTCATTTAGAACAATCCGGGCGGCAGGCCCATTCCGCCGGTAATCTTGCCGACCTCCTGTTGAGCCATGTCGTCCACTTTGCGAACCGCTTCATTCACGGCCGCCGTTACCAAATCTTCCAACATTTCCGGATCCTCCGGATCCAACACTCCTTTATCAATCTTGAGTTCCGTGATCTGTTTTTCGCCATTCATCACCAAGCGGATTGCTCCGCCGCCGGCAGTCACATCGACGGTTTTCTTTTTCAAATCCTCTTGCATTTTCTGCATGTCTTCTTGCATTTTTTTGACCTTCTTCATCATCCCGGCCATTTGTGCTTTATTTCCGAACATAGTCTTTCTCCTCTACTGTGTATTATTACTAATCTTCTTTCACATATATATCACAATCGCCCATAAATTTCAAGGCATCTCCCAAGACGGGATTGTCCAAATGATCCGTCGGAATATCTTCTTTGGAAATCATTTGATACTCATCTGCTGCATCCGAGGGAGTAACGGGAGACTCCGCTACGACGGGAGTCTCCGTCGGCAATTGAGCCGCTCGCAAGCGCGCCTGTTCCGCTTCTCCGGAGCCGGCTCGTACCGCCTGTACCGTCAATGGTTGTCCCGTCATTTGTTGCAGAATCGGTTGGATGCGGGAGCGATAGCCCTCCTTATTGGCAGCATCGACCAAGAATGAGTGCGCCAAGGAGACAATCAAACGCTGCCCCTCTACCAAGAGCAATTCCGCCCCGCGGTAACAAGAAAATTCCGCAATATACTTGCGATCATACAATTGTTGAGTCGCTTCTTCCCACAATTGCTTGTACATGGCTACCGGCAAATAAAAACCTTCTCGGGCCGTAGGTTGTTGTTCCGTCTCTACGGCTTTTTCCGTTGTTTTTTTGCTCGGCGGCGGTGGGGAAACCGGCTGTTTCTTTCGGGACGAGCTCGGAGTCTTCGGCTTTTCTGCCGGTTTCGGCGCGGGTGCGACCATCTCCGCTTGTCCCCAAGTCTGCGCATAATTACCGGCCATTTCCTGCCAATCGACAGTCGCATCTTCGTCTTCCGGTAGCGGAATCTCTTCCTCCCGTTTCTTGGCAGATACCGCCATTGTATTGCCGGTCTGCGGCTTTTGAGTCTGCGCCTCCAAACGACTCAAGCGAAGCATGAGATCGGATGGTACCGTCCGCTCTTTGTTTTCCAAGGCGGTAATTCTCTTTTCCAAATCTTGGGCGGTCAATTCGCCTCCCAAGCGACAGAGGTGAAGCAATACCAACTCCGCCTGGATTCGCGTGGACAAAGTCCGCTTGGTGTTCCGAATTCCCTCGTCAATCGCCGTCGCACAAGCTGTCAATTGCCCCGCCGTCATGGTCCGGGCGATCGACTGCAATTCAGGCAGTGCATCCCCATAGACCAATAGTTCCGGCCAATCCGGTACCGTTTGACAAAGCAGTGCATCCCGCATGACCTGCACCAATTCCTGCAGAATGGTGACGGCCTCCTTGCCTTCGGCCAAAATTTCATAAAACACCTGCAAGGATTCGGCACTCCGATGTTCCGAGACCTCCTTTGCCAAGCGCAGTACCAAGTCTTTTTTCGGCAAGCCCAACATCTCATACACGGTTTCCTTGGCTATTTTGCCGTCGGCCATGCCGCTGCATTGATCCAACAGAGACAAAGCATCACGCAGACCGCCATCCGCCCGAATCGCAATCACGCGTGCCGCTTGCGGATCCAAGTCCAATTGCGAGCCGGCCGCCACTTCCAAAAGTCGAGCGGTGATGTCCTCGAGACCGATTCTACGAAATTCATAGCGCTGACAACGGGAAATAATCGTGACCGGCAAACTTTCCGGTTCCGTAGTGGCCAAGACAAATACCACATGTTCCGGAGGCTCTTCCAGGGTTTTGAGCAATGCATTGGCGGCTTCCTTCGTCAACATATGCGCTTCGTCGATGATATAAATCTTCTTCCGGGACACCGTCGGTAAATTCAGTACCGTCTCTCGCAATGCCCGAATTTCATCAATTCCGCGATTGGAGGCCGCGTCGATTTCAATGACATCCATCGCCGTACCGCGACTGATCTCCGTACAGCGCGCACAGACTCCGCAAGGTTCTGCGGTGGGACCCTGTTCACAGTTGAGTGCCATGGCCAAGATGCGCGCCATACTCGTTTTTCCCGTGCCCCGCGGGCCGGAAAACAAGTACGCATGAGCCGTTCTGCCTTCCGTCACGGCCCTGGCCAAAGTATTGGCAATATGCTTTTGTCCTACGACCTCGGCAAAAGTTCGAGGTCGCCATTTACGATATAACGCCAAGTAGGCCATCATTCACCTCTCCAATAAAAAAAGCAGCGTCACCGCTGCGCCGTCGCCGGCAGAAACCGTTTATGACAACCTCCCGAGTTGTCCGTGGCACATGAAAGGAATCGCTTACTGCTGCTTCCTCTCGGACCTGACAGGGTTCACGAGCTTCCATTGCACGAGACCCGAAAGGTTGCCATAAACGACCACTGCACAGTCGTCGGTTACATTATTATAACCCATTCAGCCAAAAATAACAACCTTGTTCCGCTGCAAAACAACTTCCATGATCGCATATCCGAAATTAGGGACTCGTCGAATCACAAGTCCCCTCTATCCACCGAGCCTCCCAAGTAGGCTTCCCGTACTCTCGGATCCGACGCCAATGTCTGCGCCGGTCCCTCCATGACCATTTTACCGGTTTCCAATACATAGGCATAATCCGCAATGGCCAAGGCTTTCTTGGCATTTTGTTCAATCAACAGCACCGTTGTTCCGCTACGATTGATATCCTGAACCACGTCAAAAATTTCCTGCACGACCAAGGGTGCCAAGCCCATGGACGGTTCATCCAAGAGGAGCAATTTCGGGTTGCCCATCAAGGCACGGCCGATGGCCAACATTTGCTGTTGACCGCCGGAGAGCGTGCCGCCGAGCAAGCTTCTCTTTTCATAGAGAATCGGGAAGCGCTGATAGACCGCTTCCAAATCCGCCGCCACTTGCGAGTCGGAGCGCAAGTAGGCGCCCATTTCCAAGTTTTCTGCCACCGTCATGGATTCCAAAATTTGCCGTCCTTCAGGCACCAAACTGATGCCTTGCGATACGATGCGATGCGTCGGCATCTTGGTTACGTCCCGGCCTTCAAACAATACTTTTCCTTCCATCGCCGGGTTGAGTCCCATGACCGTTCGGAGAAGAGTCGATTTTCCTGCGCCATTGGCACCGATCAAGGTCACGATACTGCCCGCAGGAACTTTCAGGCTTACGCCTTTCAAAGCCCGGATGCGACCATAGCCGGATACCAAATTACATAACTCAAGCATCTTCTTCCTCCTCTCCCAAGTACGCCGCCACCACTTCCGGATGGTTGCGGATTTCTGCCGGCGTACCTTCCGCAATTTGTTTGCCGAAATTCAATACCACCAAGCGATCACAAACGCTCATCACCAAATTCATATCATGCTCGATCAAAAGCACGGTCACGCCCTCATTGCCGATGCGGCGAATGAGGTCCCGCAAAGCGGCCGTTTCACTATCATTCATCCCTGCGGCCGGTTCGTCGAGCAGTAATAATTTGGGGTCCGTGGCCAATGCGCGGGCAATTTCCAAGCGACGCTGTTGCCCGTACGCCAACGTGTCCGCACGTCGTTCTTCCGTGCCGGCGAGGCCGACAAAAGCGAGTATATCCCGGGCTTCCTCTTTGGCTTTTTCTTCCTCCGCACGTTGCTTTTTCGTCTGCAACAAAGCACTCCATAATCCGGATTGCAAGCGTCGATGTTGACCTACCAAAATATTATCCAACACGCTCATATTCCCGAAGAGGCGAATATTCTGAAAGGTTCTCGCGATTCCGGCCTCCACAATGCGATGCGAAGGCATTTGGTTCAAAGCTTCTCCCGCCAATTGGATTTGGCCTTCACTGGGTGCGAATACCCCCGTAATCAAATTGAACAGCGTGGTTTTTCCTGCTCCGTTGGGGCCGATGATTCCATAGATCTGTCCTTCTTGCACGCCGAAGGTTACACCTTGCAGTGCTTGCAGACCACCAAAGTGTTTGCCTACATTATTCAGTGTCAACAACATGCTTCGTGCCACCTTTCCCCAACTTCTTCCGCCATTCTTTCACTTTTTCCCAACGGTCGGTAGTCAAAATACCGTCCGGCGATACCGCCATCAGTACGACGAGCATCGCACCGTAAATCAATTCCCGATAATCCGCCATAAAACGCAATACTTCCGGCAAGACAGTCAGCACAGTAGCCCCCAGAATCGGGCCGTACACAACATTGCTGCCACCGAAAACGACATAGAGCAAAATATCGACTACTTTATGATACGAGAAATCGCCCGGGTTGATGAAGTACGTCACATGCGCATACAATCCGCCGCCGACACCCGCTACAAAAGCGCCCATCAAGAACGCCATCA
>JAEZZT010000035.1 GCA_023418435.1 Bacillota bacterium
ACAGTCTGCTCCCTTTGGCCGCTCGGGAATCCCTCCATGGTGCTGGCGATAGGAATTGAACCCACAACCTACTGATTACAAATCAGTTGCTCTGCCAATTGAGCTACGCCAGCTCGTTCATAACGAAAATTATTATAACGAACTCTATCGGCTTTGTCAAGGTTGTTTTTTTACTTCGCCGGATTCAATTGCTCACTTGATTATTTTATCATAGTTTGAGTGTCTTGCCTAGTGTAAAAGCAAATATTTTTTATTTTATCTGCACATCAATCGGCAAGGATACGAGTATTTCTTTTACCAACTTCGCCGTGTCTTGGGTGGCCCGCACGCGAGCCAGTCCCGTTTGCGAGTCGATGGTCGTCACGACACCGAGATGCTCGTATCCCTCCAATATCCTCGCCACATAGGTAATTCGTGACGGATCTACTTGAAATATCACTTCTGTGTTCATACGATTTCTCTGCGCATCAAACTATGCACTTCCAACGGATGTTGCACCCGGAAGCGAACTTGCATACGGGGATGCGGTGCTTTTTCAATGGCTTGATTTTCTGCGTCCCACATCTCTTCGATTTTCTGCGACCAAACTTTGCCGGCGGGCGTGCGAAACTCCACGCATTGTCCTACGGAAAAATGATTGCGTTGCTCCACCAACGCCATTTGCGTTTCCGGGTCATAATCCAAAACCAAACCGATGAACTCGTGACTTTGAATATTGCTGGAGCCTGCATACACCTGATCCTCATTGCTCGGACGACCGACAGAAAATCCGGTCGTATAGGGGCGATGGGAAATCTTTTCCAATTCCTGGTACCATTCCGGACGAACATAGTAATTCTCGCCTTCGGCAAGGTAGGCATCGATCGCCTGACGATACACCCCGGTCACGGTGGCGACATAATGCGCACTCTTCATGCGCCCTTCGATTTTAAAGCTGGTGATACCGGCTTCCACCATTTTCGGTATGAAAGGAAGCAGGCACAAGTCTTTGGAGTTGAAAATATAGGTGCCTCTTTCATCTTCTTCCACCGGATAATACTGTCCCGGGCGCTCCTCTTCCACGACCCGATACTTATAGCGACAGGCCTGAATGCATTCGCCCCGGTTGGAATCTCTGGTTTCCGAAAAATAATTGCTCAATAAACAACGCCCGGAGTAGGAAATACACATAGCGCCATGCACGAATGCTTCCAACTCGACTTGGGCTTTCTCATGAATTTCCGCCGTTTCCGCCAACGACACTTCTCGCGCCAAGACAATGCGACTTGCCCCTTGTGCTTTCCAAAATGCGGCAGATGCCCAATTGGTCGTATTGGCCTGCGTGGAGATATGAATTTCCATTTCCGGTGCGACTTGCCGCACCATTGCAAAAATCCCCGGATCGGAAACGATGACCGCATCCACACCGATATCCGACAATTCACGGATATACTCCGGTAATTCCAGCAAATCTTGATTGTGCGGAATGATATTCACCGTCACATATACTTTTTTGCCTCTGGCATGAGCAAATGCCAAGCCTTCCTGCATTTGTTTCGTATCAAAATTCCCACCATACGCACGCAAACCGAACGCCTTACCGCCCAAGTACACTGCATCTGCCCCGTACTCCAGCGCAAAACGCAGCTTTTCCAAATTTCCGGCCGGTGCCAATAATTCCAACTTTCTCATTTCTTTCCTTTCCGGTATGAAACCGACAATCCGTCCCCCACCCGATATACTTGTGTGGCATACTTGCCGGTATGACTGACATAATGCAAATAATCTCTCATTCGATACGCAATGGTCCTCATTCTTCTGGGGATCGGCACTTCCTGATAGACATAACCGCGAAACAAGACATTATCGGCAACAACGACGGCATCTTCCGTCAAATGCTTCTCGGCCAATAATAAATGCTCCAAGTAATGCCCCTTGGGACCATCGAGGTATAAAAAGTCAAATGTGCCGTGCAACGCGCGCAGGCAATCGTCGGCAAGTCCGAAACAAAGGCGGACTCGCTCTTGCAAACCGGCAGCATGAATCTCTGCTTGAGCCGTTTCATAGCGCTCCTGAAACGATTCAATCGTGACGATTTCCGCCTGTGGTGCCCAGGCTGCCATGCACAATGCCGAATATCCGTTGCCGGTGCCAATTTCCAAAATTCGCTTCGGTTGTGCCGCCACCACGATCTTGCGAAATAGATCTTCTTCTTCACTGCGAATCATCGGAATCCGTTTGACTTCGCCTCGCCTGCGAGCCTCCGCCAATCTTTCTTTATCAATTTGCAATGCCTTGCACTCCTGCCTCTTGTTCAATACGAGCTATATTCGCTTCATGTTCTTCGTAAGTTTTGGCAAAATGATGATGTCCTTTTAAATCCGCAACAAAGTACAAATACTCCGTCGGTGGAGATTTCAAAACGGCATCCATCGACGCCTCTCCGGGAGATGCAATCGGTCCCGGCGGCAATCCCATATGCAAATATGTATTGTACGGCGAAGGAATTCTCGTATCGGCGATACTGAGCATGGGTTTCGCTTCCCCCAATATATACTGAATACTTGCGCAGGATTGCAAGGGCATGCCGATCGCCAGACGTCTTTTGAATACCGCGGCAATCAGCAGGCGATCTTCCGGATATTTTGCCTCTTTTTCCACCAAGGAAGCGAGTGTTATGAAATCATGGACCGACATTCCCAATTTGGCAATTTCCCGTCGTCTTTCCTGCGTCAATCGCTTTTGCATTTCCTCATTCATGCCCTTGAGGATCGTCCGGGCAGAAGTCCCTTCCGGATATTGATATGTATCGGGAAAAAGAAATCCCTCGGCCGTAAAATCCACCGGTTGCGCGGCTTGCATATCCTTGGGAACTGCAAAATGTCGTGCTTCTTTTTCAAATTCAGCCGCAGATATGATGCCTTTTTCCTCTAAACGTTTGCCGATTTGTCGGATATCGAAGCCTTCCGGAATCACCACGGCCACTTCCTCCAAGCGACCATTTCGTAACGCTTGAATCGCTGCATAGGGAGCCATATTCGTCTGCAATTCATACGTCCCTCTTTGCAGGTCATTGGTCGTTCCCGTCAAATGTTGGTACAAACGGAACGTATACGGAGACATAATGACGCCTTTATCTTGTAATAGTTGCGCTATTTCCCTGCCCGTCATATTTTCTTCAATACGAATACGCACGGTATGGGACGCAACAAAGGGATTTCTCCCGTACAAGAACCATGCGCCACTTGCCAATATACAAATCGCCAAAATAATACTGATCTTTTTTATCATCTTCTCTATCCTTATAGATAAACTTGAATATACCCCTAGTATACCATGTTTCAATCGTTTTGGACATAGATACGGTCTTCATAAACCACCGTTCTTTGTCCGCAGACATCGGTCAATTCTGCTCGGCCACGCCTGCAGTCGGGTAATAGTTGCCATTTTATTTGTCCGGAACAGGACGCTGCCAAGGCATTTTTTCCTGCGTTCTTGTTGCCGAATACTTTACTGGCATCCCGAGGGTGGATAGCGATAACGATATCGCCTCGGCAATCCCGCAATGCCTTCCGGAGACGATGCGTGTATATGCGTGTGCAGACCATCTCTCCGAAAGAAGGATGATAAGGCCCCGCCAATAGATCTTTGCCACGATCCAAGGTGTCCGTAGCTTGCAGGCCCATACGAATCACGCGGATATCGTGCTTGGCCAAGTGCATCCGCCACCAGGCGCTGACCCACACGGCCTCCGTCATGCTGAGCGGGCGATAGTTGCCGGATTGATAGTCACTCGCCAAATCGGTATCCGCCATCACCAATACCGGATAAATGCGGACAAAATCCGGCTGCAA
Source organism: Bacillota bacterium (assembly GCA_023418435.1). Classification (GTDB taxonomy): domain Bacteria; phylum Bacillota; class Negativicutes; order Veillonellales; family Negativicoccaceae; genus JAEZZT01. The sequence goes on from JAEZZT010000035.1 coordinate 3,834, forward strand.
GCGGCAAGTTTGCCGCAATGTATGTCGCAGCGTCTGCCGGTTTTCCCCAGGCAAGCCCGGCATCAGCTGAATCCCCACTTGCAAATTAGCCTCTTTCAGTCTTGCGACAGCATCAATCACATCGTTTGCCGTATGCCCCCGTTGTGCCAGTCGCAGAACATCGTCCGCCAAGCTTTGCACACCCAGTTCCACGATGTCCACTCCACATGTCCGGAGCAAAGCGATCCGTTCCGCATCCAAACAATCCGGCCGTGTCGACAAGCGAATACCGCTGATTTCGCCCCGTCGTTTGGCTTCCGCTGCCGGTTGCAACAGGGCTTCTTGAAGCGGCAAGGGTAAAGCGGTAAAAGTTCCGCCATAGAAAGCGGCCTCCCAACGGTACTTGCCACCTGCCGAAGCAGTATATGTATGAATTTTTTCAGACACCTCCGCAGGTGTTATCATTTTGCTTTCTTCCGTAATCTTCCATTGATTGCAGAAAGAGCAGCGATACGGACAACCTGCATGAGGAATAAATAAAGGTATAATCGCTTGTCTCATCAGTAAAGAAAGCACGGTTGCCCGTGCTTAACTCCTTTTTAAATGCTGCAGCGCTTCTTTCGCGGCTTGTTGAGCTGCATCTTTTTTGCTTTTTCCGCTTCCTTTACCCACCAATTGACCATCCAAAAGAACGGACATATAAAACACCTTATCGTGATCCGGCCCCTCTTCTCGTTCCAATTGATAGAAAATATCGGCGTCTCCATCTCGTTGCAACCATTCCTGTAATTCCGTCTTGTAGTCGCGAGAATATTGTCCGGAATGGATTTTTTCCAAATCCGCTTGCAAATGGGCCAAGATGAATTGGGCAGCCTCATCGTAAGAGTTATCGAGATAAATAGCACCAATCATCGCTTCAAAAGCATCGGCTAGGATCGAGGCTCGGCTCCTGCCTCCCGATTGGTCCTCCCCCTTGCCTAAACGCAAGTATTCTCCCAAATTGAAACGATTGGCACACTCTGCCAAAGAGCGTTCACATACCACACTGGCACGGGCTCTCGTCAAATCGCCTTCGGCCCAATCGGGATATCGTAAAAACAAGTACTCGCCGATGACTAAATCCAAGACGGCATCGCCGAGAAACTCCAATCTTTCATTGTCATGAATATGCTCACTTTTATGCTCATTGGCATACGAAGTATGCGTTAAGGCGATATTGAGCAACTCAATATTGCGTACGGGTATGCTCTGCTCCTCCGCCAAACGTTGTACCTTGGCATAGCGCGCTTGCAGCGTATTCATTAGGCTTTATCCTCCGCTTGACGCATGACGATAACGGCATTTTGGCCGCCGAATCCGAAAGAGTTGGATAGACCGGCACGTACTGCACATTTGCGCGGGCCTTCCTGCACATAGTCGAGATCGCATTCCGGATCGGGATTTTCCAAATTGATCGTGGGATGAATTTCCTGGTTGGCCAACGACAACGCCAACACTGCCGCTTCAATCGCACCGGCTGCTCCCAACAAATGGCCGGTCATCGACTTCGTGGAGTTAATAGCCAAGTGCTTGCTATGTTCACCGAACAAGGACTTAATAGCCATGGTTTCATTCTTGTCGTTCAATGGTGTCGAAGTACCATGTGCGTTGATATAGTCAATATCCTGCGGTTGAAGTCCTGCATCTTCGAGGGCTATTTCCATGCAGCGTTTGGCTTGACGACCTTCCGGTGCCGGTGCTGTAATATGGTAGGCATCCCCATTGGTGCCGTAACCGCAGAGTTCTGCATAAATATGTGCGCCACGCGCTTTGGCATGTTCCCATTCTTCCAAGACCAACATGCCGGCGCCTTCGCCCAAGACGAAACCGTCACGTTCCGCATCAAAGGGACGCGACGCCTTCTGCGGCTCTTCATTGCGGGAAGACAATGCCTTCATCGCTGCAAAACCGGCCATCGGCATTTCTTCAACTGCCGCTTCCGTACCTCCGGCCAATACTACATCCGCATCGCCACAACGAATCATACGCAATGCATCACCGATTGCATTCGTCCCCGAAGCACACGCGGTCACATCCGTCATCACCGGACCGCGCAGATCCAAAGTGATGGAAACCTGTCCGGCCGCCATGTTGGCGATCATCATGGGAATTGCAAAAGGACTTACTCGTCCGGGACCGCGACTGGCCAACTTTTTAGCCAAATCACCGATCGTCGCAATACCTCCGATACCGGTGCCCACCACCGTACCGATACGCTCACGATCTTCTTTTTCCAAGTCGAGAGACGCATCCGTCACTGCCATCTTGGCCGCTACTACGGCAAATTGTGTAAAGCGATCCATGTGTCTGGCTTCTTTTCGATCAATAAATGCCGAAGAGTCGAAATTTTTAATTTCTCCTGCAATGCGCACTGAAAAATCGGTGGTGTCAAAAGCCTCAATCTCACTGACACCTGACACCCCGGCCAACAAATTCTGCCAAAATTCATCTTTTCCAATTCCGATCGGTGTTACTACACCGATTCCGGTTACCGCTACTCTGCGTTGCATTTTTTCACCTCTTATTGACCGCTGAAACAGTACTTGCCACGGCCATTACTATTGAATCTTTTCCAATTTTTCCATTTTTCGCAAGCCGTACGTGATATACGGGGCGAAAACTCCGGAGAGTAGGTGCGTATTTTCTCGGTCAAACCATGAAGACCTTGAATCTGCTCGTCCACTCTCTTCTTCACCAAATCGCAAACTTCACCGGCGGCCTGAGACATCGGAGTCTCTTTGACTTCATTGATCTTGGTCCGCAAGATCTGCACAGCCTCTTCGCCCGTGCTATGCAAAGCCTTGCAGAAATCTTCCTGCATTTTTCCGGTACAAGTAGCCAATGCCTGACGATATTGCTGCAACCGACCGGCCGAAATACTTCTCCAACGCCCCGTCCATTGATGAAATCCGCTGACTTCATCCACTCTCTGACGCCCCGCTAAACAAAGCGCCGCTTCTTGACAAATATCGCGAATGACTTTTTCGGCCGGCAGGATCGAATGTATTCTCAGCATATTCGTACCGGCAAAAATCAAGCCGGTCACGCCATCTCCCTGTTGAGCTCGGATCAAAGCCTGACTCAAACAAAAGCGACGAGTGCATTTCTTCAAACAATTGGTGCAGACTTTCGGTCTTTCTACGGTATCATTGAGAACCGCTTCCGAAAAGGGATTGCGAATCGCCTGTCCCGGCAATCCGACCGAGCTTTGAATCACAATAATATCTTCCGGACGACTGCAGCGTACATATGCTTCTTTCATCGCCGGAGACGCAGCGGATTCATCCGTCGCCGTAAAGCGACTGCCGATTTGCACACCATCCGCACCGAGTTCCAGCATTTCCGCCATATCCCTGCCATTGACGACTCCACCGGCGCCGATCACGGGCAAACTCACTGCGGCACGGACTTCCGGCAGAATTTCTTTGACGGAATGGCTGGTCCCCAAATGACCGCCGGCTTCCGCGCCTTCTACCACCACTGCCGAGGCTCCGAGTCTCTCTGCGATACGTGCTAATTTTGCCGTGGAGACAATCGGCACGATGGGAGTCCGGCTCGCTTTTCCCCAGTCAAAAATATCTCGCGAAAATCCGGCCCCGGCTACGACTAAATCTATTTTTTCATTAATGGCTGTCCATACGCTTTCTTTAAAGCTGCTGGCTGCCACCATAATGTTGATTCCCACAATTCCATTTGGTGCGATTTGGCGAGCTTTGCGAATCTCTTCGCGCAACTCTTCCATTGTCAAACCGGTGGCGGCGATTAAACCGATGCCGCCGGCACGTGCCACCGTCCCTGCCAATCGAGATAAGGACAGGCGAATTGCCATCCCACCTTGAACAATAGGCACTTTGGCACATAGTTCACCAATTTTCAATACCGGTAATTTCATGCTACCTCCTGAAAAAGAAAGAGCCGGGAGGCGATGCCTCCCGGTCTCGGCTTCGCTTACGCGATGTTTTTGTCGATGTATTCAACCGTGTCGCGTACTGTCTTGATTTTTTCCGCCACATCATCCGGAATTTCAATTTCAAATTCTTCTTCAAACGCCATGATCAATTCAACGATATCCAAAGAATCCGCGCCCAGGTCATCAATGAAGGTGGAATCGATTTGCACGTCAGCTTCATCA
>JAEZZT010000055.1 GCA_023418435.1 Bacillota bacterium
GCCGTACACCAAGCCGACGCCGTATTCACCGAAACGTTGCTGCATCTCCGCATAGACCTCTCGTGCTGCCTTCAAGTCCATTTTTTCCGATTCTTCGACCAAAGGACAAACGACATACACTTGGTGTCCGGCCGCCATTTCTTTCGCCAAAAAACGATAAATTCGCTCCGTTTGAGAGCGATTGACGGCAAAGGTCCGGACCGGTTTTCTGCCCGGCGGCATTTCCCGGATGAGCGACACATCCAAATCGCCATAGACGGATAGTGCCATCGTACGCGGAATCGGAGTTGCCGTCATGACCAGGGTATGCGCCTGCTCTCCTTTTTTCTCCAATCGCATCCGCTGGCGCACACCGAAACGATGCTGTTCGTCCGTAATCACCAGGCCCAAGGCGGCAAAGTCCACATCATCTTCAATCAAGGCATGCGTCCCTACCGCTATATCCGTCTTTCCTTCGACGATCCGCTGCAAGGCTTCTTTCTTCTCCGCCGTACTCATGCGACCGGTCACGAGGTCGATACGCAGCCCGACCGGTGCCAGGAGGCTCTGCAAACTTTCATAATGCTGGGCCGCCAAAATTTCCGTCGGTGCCATCATGGCGGACTGATAGCCGTTTTCTGCCATCTTGACCATGGCCAAAGCCGCCACCACCGTCTTACCGCTGCCTACATCCCCCTGCACCAAACGCCGCATGGGCAGGACGCCTTCCATATCGTCACAAATCAGTCGCAAGGCTTTCTTCTGATCGCCGGTCAATTCATAGGGGAGATGCCGGTACGCCGTGGCAAACAAATCTCCGTTCGGCACGCACTTGATACCGACTGCACCGCCCTCCCGATGTTTGCGCATGCGCAACACGCCGAGTTGCATATAAAACAATTCATCAAAGGCCAATTCTTCCCGACTCTTCGTATATTCCTCTTCCGAAGCCGGACGATGAATCCCCTGCAGGGCTTGACGACGTGTACCGTAGCCCCGCTGTTGACGAAGATCCGCCGGCAGCGTTTCCACAATATCCTCCGTCGTAGCCAAGGCGGTGTGAATCCAATTCTCCAAATAATTGGCCCGCAGTCCTTCCGTCAGCGGATATTGCGGGCGAATGCTGCCCGTGACGATGTCCCCTGTCGCCAGCGTCTCCACCTCGGGTGAGTTCATCTGCAGACGGCCGTAGGCAGATTTCACCTTGCCGTGGACAACCAATCTCTGTCCCACCCAAAAATGCTTTTTGCGAAACGATTGATTGAAATACACCAACTCCAACACTCCGGTATCATCCACCAGGACGACGGACAAGATGGAGAGCCTGGCTCTGGGTCTGCGCTCCGTGACTTGTTGAACATGACCGCTGACAGTCACCTCATCCTCATGGCGCAGGGTAGCGATAGAACGAATTTCCGAATAATTCCGGTATCCTCGCGGGAAATGGTAAAGCAAATCGCCCACATCTTGAATCCCCAACAGAGCCAGACGTTCCGCTGCTTTCTTCCCGATGCCTTTTATTTTCGTTACCGAATCACTTTGCAATAAACCCATACCTGCCTCCTTTTCTCTATTATAACATTTCAATTCCTGCGAGTTGACAAAATCCGGCGCCACCAGTACTATACAGAAAAAGGAGGTAATGTATGCAATTTACCGAAAAACAGGAGATTCCCTGCCCGCATTGTCGGCAAACATTGCCGGTCGAAATACTGCGTGCCGTCAACGGCCACGAGCAGCCGGAATTACGCGAAAAAATACTCAACAATACCATTTTCGATCATCGCTGTCCACATTGCCGGGAAGTCTTTCAATTGGCCCATCCCCTGCTCTACATAGATAAAGACAACGAGATGATGGTCTGGCTCACCGACTGCCAAGCAGGTAATATTCGCAAACTCAATAGCGATTTGGCAGCACATCCCGATCTCTTGCCGTCATTCGGATTCGGCAAACGCCGAGCCGTTCCGTCCATCTATGATCTCATTGAAAAAATCCATATTTTTGAAGCCGGCTATGACGATCGCATCATGGAGATGCTGAAATATGCCCACTTGCTCACCTTGCCGAAGGATCGCTACGAGCAAATTCAATTTTGTTACTATGCGCCGCCCATCGAGCAGGACTCCGCATTGATTCCGTTTTGCTTGGGATTTCGCGATGGGCACACGGAAGAAAGCGGCGTACCGCCGGCGATCTACGACATATTCCTCAATCGTGCGCAAGATTTCATGCAAATGGACGATCCTACCGATTTTCAAGTCATCGACTACCAATGGGTGCAAGGAGCCATGACAGAAGAATAAACTCCCCGAATGGGGAGTTTTTATTTGTCCGCTTCTTCCGCCGGAAGTATTTTATTGAGTATGATGCAAACCAAGGCCGCCGTAGCGATCGTGGATCCCAAGACATATTGCAAAAATTCCGGTAGCGTCTGTAAATAGTCTTTGGGCAATAAGTACAGCGCCAGCGTCACGATAATCGGAATGCCGATGACGAACATATTTCTTTCCGTCAGCCGCACTTCACGCAAGATTCTCACTCCGGAGAGAGCAATAATCGAGCACACCGTCACGAAGACCCCACCGATAACCGGAGCCGGAATGGATGCGATCAAGGTCGCCAATTTACCCGAAAGACCGAAAACAATCAACCAGGCGCCGGCACCATAGAAAGCATAGCGACTGGCCACACCCGTAATGGAAATCAGGCCGGCATTGGTGGAGTATCCCGTCACCGGAGTGGAGCCCACCAAGGCGGAAAGGAAACAACCGATCCCTTCTCCGATAACGCCACGGTTCATTTGTTTATCTTCGATCGGTGCATTGATCACCGAGCCGATTGCAAACCAAGTTCCCGTCGTTTCCGCCATCAGAACGAAGAACACGAAACACATCGTCAAAATGGCGGAGGGCGAGAACACCACACCATAATCCAACCATGCCAGATGCGGGCGGGAGATCCAGCCGGCCGCCATCACCGCTTCCCAATGGAAGCGCCCCATCATCTGAGCGGCCGCACAACCGGCGATCAAAGCAAAGACGACCGAACCGGTGCGCAACCAATTGCCGCGTCGCCCCATATGAATCCCGATGACGACACAGGCCATCAAAGTAACCAGGGATACCAATGCCAAAATGATATTATCGGTCACCGTTTCATTGCCGTAAGTCGCATAAATATTGGCTTGCAATGCCACCGGCAACAGAGAAAGCCCGATGATCAGTATAATCGTACCGCCAACCAAGCGAGGGATCAGCGCAGAGATTACCTTTTTGAAAAGCCCGGTCATGCCTAAACCGATCAAAAGCAAGGCGGCGACCAAAGAAGAGCCGAACACTTCCGAAAGACCGGCATACCCGCCGCCGGCCGCAAAGCAAATTCCCGCAATCGCGCCGATGGGCACATAGCTCGGCCCCTGCGCAATCGGCAAGCGCATACAGAAATGCGCTTGAACGATGGTGGCCAAACCCGCCGCCAAAAAGGTCGACTGAATCAACCAGGACGACTCCGTGATGCCCAAACTCAAAATCGAGGCAATCACGAATGGTACTACATAGACATCCATCGCCAAGACATGCTGCAAACCTAGAAACACGCTCTGACCGAGCGGCAAAACCTCATCGTGACCGACCGTGAGGTGACCCTCATACTTCACTTTATTTTCCATATTTCCTCCGTAGTTTTTGTAAGACTGCCGTCCCTTGTGCCCACACTTCTTGGATATCGGCGGAGTTGGCTAAAAATAATATTTTTTGCAGTACATCTTCCGGAGTGTCCGTTCCGTCAATGCGAATGGCGGAGTTCGGTTCATTCACTGCAATCGCCTGCGCATCGAAAGCATACCCTTCGCGGAATAAACCGACCGGTAGTCCCAAGGCGTTCCCGCCGGCCGTGGTCGCCATATAAAAAGCATGGCGATAATCGATCCGGGAGTCCGCAACTCCTCGTTTTTCCTTGGGCAATTCGGCATTGACCCCGTCTTCGAGCATCCGACTGACGATGACCGCTTGCCGGATATTGTCGTACATTGAGGGTGAAAAACCGCCGGAAACATCCGTCCCCAAGCCCGCGTTGACCCCTTGGTCAAACCGCCGGCGCACCGGATAGACCGCATTGCCGAAGAAGGCATTGGAAATAGGACAATGCGCCACCGTCGAATGATGCTTGGCCAAGAGCAGTGCGTCGGAGTCGCTCAGCTGCGTCCCATGTGCCAGGATGGAGCGCTCCGTCAACAGGCCGAAATCCGCCAGCACTTCTGCATCGGATTTGCCGAAGCGGTCATGCGCATAGCCGGCTTCCCAATCGGATTCGGCGATATGCGTTTGTACGGGAAGTCGATACTTGGCGGCCAAATCCCCCAGGCCCTGCAAGGTTTTATCCGTACAGGAGGGAGTAAATCTCGGTGTAATGACCGGCACCGGACCGACTCTCGATGCTGCTGCCAATGCTTGCAGCTCCAGGATAAACTCTTCAGTTGACGCAATGGCTTCTTCCGCACTCCGATCCCGATAAAAATCCGGACATTGCTCCGGATTGTCCATCGCCACTTTGCCGATGCATCCCCTCTGCCCTACTTCGTCACAAACTCGTCCTAAACACAGGGACGATTCTTTATCCTGCGTACCGAGATAGACGGCGGTGGTCGTACCGTGTCGCAAAGTAATTTCCACAATATCCCGATATACTTGCTTCGCAATCTCAAGTTCCTGCAACGAACTTTCCAGAGGAAAAGTGTATTTTTCCAACCACACTTCCAAAGGCACATGCAGTGCCTTCCCCATATTTTGCCATTGTGGAGCATGAATATGGACATCGACAAACCCCGGCAATAAATAAGTATCCGCCGGCAATTCCCGATAATTTCCTTCCGCTCGAGCTTGCCGAACTATCTCCTCATAGGCAGGATCCGTCGGTCGGCATACCTTGCTGATCACACCTTCTTCGTCCACCTGTAAAAGAGCATCTTCGAGAACTTCAACCTCTCCCCAGTTCGGTGCATGGAAAGCAGTGGCTTTGAGCACGAAAGCCTTTTCGAGTGGCCTCATAGGACTCCCCCTCTCATTGATTTTGTTTCAATTATTACATATGCCGGAAAATAAATAAAGAGAAAAAATCCAAGAAGATTTTTTCTCTTATGTCTCAACGATGAAATAATCGATACAGTTGCGGCCCGATCAATACTGCCGCCACGATACCGACCCCCGACGTCATCAGGGAAAACGGCGTGTTGGCCAACGCTGCAGACCAACTATCCAAGACACTGTACCAGGCTACCAAGTAACCGATCAATGTCCAGGCCGACGCAATCAATGTCGCAATCAGGATTCGTCCCCGACCGGGTGCTTGAGATTCCTGCGGTGTGCCGAAATAACCAACCAAGTAACCGGATACGCCCTTGATCACCAACGAGAAAGGTGTATAAGCGCTCATTCCCACCATCAAGTCGAAAAGCATGGACCCCAAACCGCCGCCGATCGCGCCATACCATCTGCCGAAGACAATACCCACCAAGTACAGAGCTGCGCTGCCGCAATGTACAAATGCACCATTGGGCCCCGGCAAAAGGAGAAAAGTACCTGCCATACAAAGTGCGATGGATAAACCGCCATAGACGATTTTACGCGCACCACTCATTTGTTTTGCTTCTTCCATCTTTCTACCTCCGTCCACAAATATTGCAATTCATATTCATAGGGAACTCCCCATTTCGGTTCACTTCCTGCGTCCACCATGCGCTTTACTGATCGACAAACGAAGTCGGTGGCCACCTCTACCGCTTTTTCTATCGAAAGTTGCCGCAATAAACAACCGAACAATGCCGCAGCAAATAAATCTCCTGTCCCATATGTCTTGGTGTGATATGCATAGTAGTAAACGGGTCGCCATGCCTCACCGCGGCGAGAAATAATATTTGCCACTTTGCCGTCCAAAAGGACCGAAGTCAATACTACGGTCTCAGGTCCCAAGCAGTGAAGACCGGTCAAGATATTCGTCAGTTCCCCGGCTGTACATCCTTCCGCTCGATATGAAGATTCCGTCAACCAGCACGCTTCCGTATAATTCGGTGTGATAAAGTCGGCATGTGCTACCAACTTCTTCATCTTTGCAACCATGTCGTGATTATATGCAGAATACAGTTGCCCCGAATCTCCCATCACCGGATCGATCAAGACCGGTCTGTGATTTCCGTAAAAAGCAATTACTTCGACGGCAATTTCCACTTGTTCGGCATTCGCCAAGAAGCCGGTATACACCGCATCCGCCTCGACTCCGACTTGCTCCCATGCCTGCAAAAAAGATTCCACATCTTGCATCTCCTGTTTCGCATGTGTCTCGAAAGCCAAATGATTGCTGTATATCCCAGTCGGCAACATCAAAGTCTGTATGCCGCATACTGCCAGGACAGGTAAAATCACTCCCAAAGAACATTTTCCTACACAACTCAAATCATTCATGGCCAAACAGCGCACTGGTATTCCGGAATTCATATATCCTCCTCCAAACAATTTAATTATAGATTCAATACAGTCACGATTCCATATACAGATTTCGGACAACTTTCCATGACAGCACCAAAATAGTGTTTCCCATTCTCAATAATCAATCCTCCAAGCAAACAAAAAAGAGCAACCGCAGGGTTACTCTTTTTTGTGTCGGCTCCCATAGAGGAGAAAGGGAGTACCGACGCTCCGTTGATAATCAGGGAAAATATCATCAAAGGAGTACCTGAAGCTACAGGGTACAGTAAAAACTGTACATGTATATTATAGCACATTTTTGAGAATTGAAAAGGGGTAAATCGAATATTTTTAAAATTTAATTTTTTCTATATGGCAACAACCAATTTAGGTACTTCCCCAATGGTGATTCTTCGGCGACACCAATTTGCTACGCATTAATTTAAAGACATGCGAAGCAATGCTGCCCACCGCTGCTACCGCCAAAGCCAGCCAACACCATCCCGGAATCTCTACCATATTCTGTGCCAGTTCCGTAAACTCCACATAATTCAATGCAGAATACATCGCCCATACATAAGCTACAAAAAGAAGTATACCGGCCAAGTAGTGCATCCCTAAAGCGCACATAACCTTGCGCATTCTCGCTAAAACGAAAACAGCGACATAGGCGAGTACACTCAGTCCGGTCAGAATCACAAATACCTGCTCGGTTTCCGCCGGTAAAAGGGAAAGCACAAAAGCGGATACCAACATCGACGCAAAAATCAAAATAGCCGCCAGATTGATAACCAATGCGAGCGCCCGTCCTCGTTCCGCCAACGGATTGGTAACCTTACCGGCAACAAATAAAGCACCATGAGTCATGATAGCCAATGTGCCCCACAAACCGCAAAGCATCCCGAACGGTGACCAGAGCAACGATCCGATTTCAAAGTTGCCGAGGCCAATATTGAGCAGGAACGATACGCTGAGCATTCCCAATAAAAAGATCGTCGCCACCGAAAAAAGTGCATTGATCCATGTCACGATACGCGCTAAAGTTCCTTCACCGAAATCAATCCACGCCACCAAAGTGCGCATGATCATTCCACCGAAAAAAACCGCAGCGGCACCGTAAATGGTCCGCAAATGCTGTTCCGGCAAATCGGGTTCGACAATCAGCATCAAACCGAAAGCCGCCAACAGCCAGCCTTCCGTTCCTTCAAAGCCGGGTCTCGACAATTTTGCCAATACCCCTCTATCTCCTTTATTCTTGACAAGCCAAGGACTGACGACCGATAATCCCAAGTCCGTCGCTTCCGTCACAAAATATACAGAAATTAAGACAGCTATATAGCCGATAATATTTTGTATAGATACTCCATCCATCATAATACCTCGATTTTATATTTTAAATATTAAACACTACTGAGAATTAATATATATCTCCTACGCTGTTTATTATATCATAGATACACTTTAAATGTGATATTCTCCCGGTCAATTTAATAAAGGATCGCTTTCACATACAAAAAACGGGCAATCGCCCGTTTTAAATACCTATCCATTTTAATAAAAGAAATACTCCTGCGGACACCAAACCGCTCAAAGGTATCGTCGACACCCAAGTGACTGCCATACTGCGTGCCACATTCCAATTGACCGCCGTCACCCGCTTTGCAGAACCGACCCCCATAATCGAACCCGATACTACATGCGTAGTGCTGACCGGCATATGCAGAAAAGTCGCTGTCGCAATCACCAACGAAGAATTCAAATCCGCAGCAAACCCATTGATACTTTCCATGCGGAACACTCGCCGGCCGACCGTGGCAATGATCCGCCAACCGCCGGCAGCCGTGCCCAAGCCCATGGCAGTCGCACAGACCAACTTGACCCATAGAGGAACCTCAAAACTGCTCAACTGTCCGGCGGAAACCAGAGCTAGAGTAATAATCCCCATCGATTTCTGAGCATCATTCGAGCCATGAGAAAACGCCATCATCGCTGCCGATACCAGCTGTAAGCGCCGAAATTTGCGATTTAAATCCAATGGTGCACGCTTACCGAAAATCCACAGCAAGGCAATCATTACCATGTAGCCGCCACCGAATGCAATAATGGGTGACAACACCAGCGCCATAAAAATAGTGAGAATCCCGCCCCAATAAAGAGCGTGCGTGCCTACACTGACAATCACCGCACCCATCAAGCCTCCGACAAGCGCATGTGAAGAGCTCGACGGCATGCCGAACCACCAACTGGCCAAGTTCCAAAAATTCGCACCTATCAAAGCGGCCATCAAGACCTCGGAATTGACATAAGTCGGTGAGAGAATAATATCTCCGCCAATTGTCTTCGCTACCCCCGTACTGACCATGGCGCCTAAAAAATTAAGCATCGCCGCCATTACAATCGCATACTTGGGTTGAATCGCTCGCGTCGATACCGATGTGGCTACCGCATTGGCCGTGTCATGAAAACCATTGATATAGTCAAAAGCGATGGCGAGGAAGATCACGCCCCATAATAAAAACGTCTCATGCATATTTTAATACGACCCGCTGGAATGTCCTCACCAATATCTCACAATCATCTACCACTTCTTCAATGGCAAAGAAAATCTCTTTCCATTTGATAATATGAATGGGATCCGTACATTCGGTAAATAGTCTCGCCATTTCCTCATGATAATATACATCCCCTTGGGACTCAAGATTATTTACCTTTTCACTCCGTGCTTCAATTTTCAAATAATTTTCTTTCAAATTGCGCATATACGAGACCGACTTGCGGATCTCCTGTGTACATTTAGCCACAATTTGAGCCATCGCAATAGCTCCCGGAGTCGGAGTTCCCGGATGATACATGGACATCTTGTCCATGATCTCTTTGATCTGATCCAAAATAGAATCCAATTGTTCAATCACTGCCTGGATATCTTCTCGATCAATCGGTGTAATAAAAGTTTTCTGCAGCTTTTCCATCGTATTGGCACGAATCTTGGCGCCATCCTTTTTTAAAGCCCGAACCTGCTCCAAACCTTCTTCACCGGTAATTTTACCTTCAAAGCAATCATGCAGTACTGCACCGGCATTGGCGCAAAGAACGGCATGTTTCTCGAGCAAGGCAAAAAACTTTTCTTCTTTCGGCTTCAAACGAAATGCCATATGGTTTCCTCCATATTCACACAAGTGATAAATCTCCACGTCAATTATAACATAGCTAAGGCAAGTAACGGCAAAATTTCAGTAAAATTCCTCCCTAAAATTCCAGAAATTATTTTCTTACTTTTCTCTATATAATATATTTAATAAACTTTCTTGAGATCCAAATACCGGGAGGAAAAATCTATCCATCCCAGATAAAAATACAACAACTCCATCTCCTTGAAGAACTTGGTTGATCACATGAAAAAAAGCCTTCCAAAGAAGGCTTATCTGTAAAATGGTGACCCAGGAGGGATTCGAACCCCCGACCTTTTGATTCGTAGTCA
>JAEZZT010000099.1 GCA_023418435.1 Bacillota bacterium
ATCACGTCAGCGCCTTGCCAACACCCCTCCAGACGACGGTAATCCCGAGCGAACATCTGGAAATATGCCAACAGATGATGCGCTAACAAGATCGGCTGTGCCCGTTGCAAATGCGTGTACCCCGGCATAATGACATCCTGATAATCAGCGGCACTTTCTTTCAATACATGCAATAATTTCAAGAGCGATTGACCCGTGCGCACAATAGCGCCCCGCATGTAGAGATGCATATCCAACGCGACTTGGTCGTTGCGACTGCGGGCCGTATGCAAACGCTTGCCCGCTTCTCCGATACGTGCCGTGAGCGCCGCTTCCAAATTAATATGGATATCTTCCAACTCGATTTGAAAATCAAACCGACCCTCATCCACTTCGCTGCGAATCTCACGCAATCCCTGGACAATGGCAGCTGCGTCCTCGGCAGAGAGAATCCCGCATTTCGCCAACATCTCTGCATGGGCAATACTGCCTGCCACATCCTCACGATAGAGAATGTGGTCGACACCGATCGAGGAAGTGAATTCCTCTACGGCTTGCGAAGTTTTTTCAGTAAATCGTCCACCCCAAAGTTTCATTTTTTCTCCTGTGCTTTCATCAAGGCCCGAATCTTCAACGGCAAACCGAAGAGATTGATAAATCCTTCCGCATCTGCCTGATTATAGACTTCATCCCGGCCGAAAGTAACAAATTCTTCACTGTACAAGGAATACGGCGAACTGGTGCCATGGCTCATGATATTGCCTTTGTAAAGACGAAGTCCGACCGTGCCCGTCACGGTTTGTTGCGTTTCCGTCACGAATGCCTGCATGGCCTCCCGCAAAGGTGCATACCACATGCCGTCATAGACCAACTCCGCATAGCGGACGGCGGCCTGCTCCTTGTAGTGCAGTGTCGCTCTGTCCAAACACAAGTATTCCAGTTCACGATGAGCATAAAACAGAATCGCTCCGCCCGGATTTTCGTAGACACCGCGAGATTTCATGCCGACCAATCTGTTTTCGACAATATCGGCAATACCGATACCGTTTTCGGCTCCGATGCGATTCAACTCGGTCACCATTTCGACTGCGGATAACTCCTTGCCGTTTAACGTCACGGGAATCCCCTGCTCGAAGCCGATTTCAATTTCCGTCACTTCATCTTTGGCTTGCGTCGGGTCACAGGTCACCAGGTACATATCATCATGCGGTGCATTGGCGGGATTTTCCAAGTCCGCGCCTTCATGCGACAAATGCCAAATATTCCAGTCCATGCTGTAGGGGTACGCTTGTTTCGGTTTGCTTTCATCTTTCGATTCGTACATGTTGATAGGAACATTATGCGCTGCTGCATATTCCAACGCATCTTCCCGCGAACGAATATCCCACAGACGCCAGGGCGCAATAATCTGCAAATGCGGCGCCAAGGCTTTCACCGTCAACTCGAAACGAACTTGGTCATTGCCCTTGCCGGTTGCTCCATGAGCGACTGCATCCGCGCCTTCCGCTTCCGCCACATCGACAAGCGCTTTGGCAATCACCGGTCTGGCAAACGAAGTCCCCAGCAAGTACTTGCCTTCATATACGGCACCGGCCTGCAACACCGGCCAGACAAAATCTTCCAAAAAGGTTTGCCGCAAATCCAAAATCATGGCTTTGGATGCGCCGCTCTGCAATGCCTTTTTCTCAATGGCCGCAAAATCTTCCGGCTGCCCCAAGTTGGCACAAACGGCGATGACTTCGCAGTCGTAATTTTCTTTCAACCAAGGAATAATAACGGATGTATCCAATCCGCCCGAATAAGCTAACACTACTTTCTTTACTGTGGACATATCAATCCCTCCTACCTTCTTTCAATAATTGTTGATAATTATACACTCTAGTGAATATAATTGCAAGCATTTTCTTTCTCTATTCCAAAAACTTTAAGTAGTGTAGAATAAAGGAAGAATAATTACTTGATTCGCCGAGGAGTCATTATGCGTAAACTTTTTTTACTCATTATTATTATCGCCGCCGGTTGGTGGTGGTTCAGCAACCCCAATCAGAATGCGCACGAGCGACTGCAGGAGTTGGCGCAGCAAAGTCACTCCACCTACACCGCCATCGAAGCGCAAGATTGGCCCGCACGATTTTCCCGCCTGTGGCATATTCATCAGGCCGTGGAGTCGACCATCGATCGAAAGCATTTCGTTCCCTTGGATGAAATGCCGCTCTTATTGCGTCAAGCGATCATCGCTACCGAGGATAAACGCTTTTACGACCATGGTCCGATTGATTTTATCGGCATCAGCCGTGCCATCTTCGTCAATTACCAAGCCGGCAAAACCGTCGAGGGTGGCAGTACCATTACGCAACAATTGGTAAAAAATCTCTTTCTGACGAACGACCGATCCTGGTTGCGCAAAGGCGAAGAATTGCTTTTAGCCAGTCAATTGGAACGAGTGTATTCGAAAGATGAGATTCTCGAGATATATCTCAACACTATTTATTATGGCGCCGGCGCGTACGGGATTCAAGAGGCTGCACAAACTTATTTCGGTTGCGATGTCCGCGATCTTACCTTAGCGCAATGCGCCATGTTGGCCGGACTGCCGAAATCTCCGAGCGCCTTGAACCCCTTGGCCCATTACGAAGATGCCAAGGCCAGACAACAAGTCGTCCTGGCTCTGATGACGGAACAGGGAATGATCAGTCCAAAAATGGCCAAGGCCGCTTATGAAGAAAACTTACATTTGCAAAAAGATTGAAAGAGAGCTTATGTTGAAACGAATTTTATCTTGTCTCGTCCTCTGCCTACTATTTCTCACGGTAGGCTGCGGAGAGCTGTCCCCTCCCGTTCATGGCAAGCCGGTTCGTATCGTGGCCATGAACCTGGATGCCGATGAAGTCGTCCTCGATCTGGTCGAACCGGAGCGCATTTGTGCCCTGACGGAGTTGGTAGACAATCCGGGTGTATCGTATTACACCGACAAAGCCAAGTCCGTTCCCGGACGAATCCGCACCTATACCGTGGAAGAAATTATTTCTCTGCACCCGGATTTGGTCATTGTCAGCGATTGGATGGATGCATCATTACAAAAGACATTGGAAGATACCGGCATCGTCGTACATCGCTATCGGGAGGCCAAGACATTGGCGGAAATCCCCGCTGTCGTTCGAGGCATTGCCAAAGCCGTCGGCGAGGAGAGTCGCGGTGAAGCGCTCGTCCATGAATTTCTGACTACGAGTGAACAACTCATTCAAAAGACTCGCCGCGAACATCCCCAAGGTCCGTCCGTCTTTCTTTGGGCACACCAATCACCGTATGGGACACATGACACCCTTTTCGCGGATATGTGCCGGCAATTGGGTGTGCACAATGTATTGGACCGGTTTACCGGCAAAAACGCACGTGCCGTGACGCAGGAGTTCATCATCCAAACCGATCCCGAACTCATTCTCCTGACGAATTGGCATTTTCAGGATGAGCCGCTTGCTAAATTGCAAACCGTCTTCACCGAAAATCCGGCCTTCTCTTCATTACAGGCCGTTCGTCACCATCGCTTTGCACTCGTTCCCGGGCGAGCGCTTTTTTGCCCCAACCACCTGGCCGCCAACGGTTTGGCGGAGGTAGCCGAGGCAATTTACGGAGGCCAAAATCAAAAGCAGTGATTAAGAAATCACTGCTTTTTTCTTGCTCATTATTTTTTCAGTTCGGCAAAACTCCAGCCTCTGCGCATCGCAGCCGCCTCCAACACATTGTCCATCATCATCGCAGTGGTGACTGCACCGATCCCGCCGGGTACCGGTGTATAGGCTTGCACATGTTCCGCCAGCCGAGGATCCGTATCTCCGGTGGTTCGCCCCTCGACACGATGAATCCCCACATCGAGCACGACTGCTTGCGGATTTACCATTTCTACGCCCACCATTTCCGGCTTGCCGACAGCGGCCACCAAAATGTCCGCTTGACGAGTCATCGCCGGCAAATCTCGGGTGCGCGAATGACAAATCGTGACGGTGGCATTTTCCGCCAACAGCAAGCGTGCGACCGGCTTGCCGATGACGTCGCTTCTGCCGATGACGACCGCATGCTTGCCTTCCATGGGCAAGCCGTAATGCGCCAGCACCGCCAGGCAAGCCCGGGCGGTCGCCGGCACCAGAGCAGGCCGGCCGGTCGCCAGGAGGCCGGCCTGCGTCGGCGTGATGCCGTCGATGTCCTTCGCCGGGCTCAGATTCCGCACGAATGCTTCCGTGTCCCAGTTACCGGGCAAAGGCATCAGCAACAATATTCCGTCAATATCTTCCGCTGCGTTGAGATCTTCCAGAATAGCCAAGGCCGCTTTTTCATCCACGTCCGCGCCGTGCGATTCACAACGCACCTTCAATCCCGCCTGCTCCGCTTTTTTGCGCAGGGATTGGCCATACATCGCGGCGGCGGCATCATCGCCGAATTGCACAATCGCCAAACTCGGCGTCACTCCTCGCTCCTGGAAAAAATTCAATTTTTCTCGAATCATTTCCGCCATGGCTTCGGCGACCGGTTTACCCGCTAAGATTTGAGTCATGCATCCTCCTAAAACAGACCGGTAATACGGCCATTTTCGTCAATATCGATATTTTCCGCAGCCGGTTTCTTCGGCAAGCCCGGCATGGTCATAATATCACCGGTCAGCGCCACGATAAATCCTGCGCCGGCGGAAATTCTCAACTCTCGCACATGCAAGGTAAAGCCTTCCGGCCGGCCCATCTTGGTCGGATCATCCGAAAACGAGTATTGCGTCTTTGCGATACAAACCGGCAAGTCTTCATAGCCGCCCGCTTGAATATCCGCCAACGTCTTCTTGGCCTTGGCCTCGAGCACGATACCATCTGCTCCATATATCGAGGTCGCAATCCGGCGAATTTTTTCTTCTATCGACAAGTTGTTTTCATACAAGGGACGGAAATCCGCCTTTTTCTGCGCCACGATGTCACGCACATATTCCGCCAACTCCAATCCGCCTTGGCCGCCATCGGCAAACACGGTGGACAAAGCCACCGGCACTTGGTGCTGTTCGCAGAATTCCCGGATTACCGCCATTTCCTCCGGAGTATCGTCGGCAAAAGCGTTGATCGCAACGACAACCGGCACTCGATAAAGCGCGATATTCTCCAAGTGCTTGCCCAAATTGGCCAAACCTTTTTTCACGGCAGCCACATCCGGCTCTTTCAATTCCGTCTTGGCCTTGCCGCCATGCATCTTCAGAGCGCGAACGGTCGCCACCAGAACCACGGCTTCCGGCCGCAATTTGCCGTATCTGCATTTGATGTCGAAAAACTTTTCGGCGCCCAAATCCGCACCGAAACCGGCCTCCGTAATCACGTAGTCCGCCAAACGCAATGCCGTCCGAGTCGCAATCAAGGAGTTGCAACCATGCGCGATATTGGCAAACGGACCGCCGTGCACGATGGCCGGCACATGTTCCAATGTCTGCACGAGATTCGGCTTCAGGGCCTCTTTCAGAAGCGCCGTCATCGCTCCTTGCGCGTTGAGATCGGCAGCCGTTACCGCTTGACCGTCTACATTGTAGGCGACGATAATCCGTCCCAGGCGTTCCTTCATATCCGCCAAATCGCTCGCCAAGCAAAGAATCGCCATGACTTCGGAGGCTACCGTGATATCGAAACCGTCCTCTCGCGGCACGCCATTGACCTTGCCGCCGAGTCCTACAACGATATGTCGCAACGCCCGATCATTGAGGTCGACCACTCGTTTCCAGACTACGCGACGAGGATCGATTTGCAAGCTATTTCCCTGTTGCAAGTGATTGTCCAACATCGCCGCCAATAAATTGTGCGCGGCGGTAATCGCATGCAAATCTCCCGTAAAGTGCAAATTGATATCTTCCATCGGTACTACTTGGGCATATCCGCCGCCGGCAGCACCGCCCTTCATTCCCATGCAGGGGCCCAACGAAGGCTCCCGCAGAGCTACGATGACGGACTCGCCCAATTGGGCAAAGCCCTGTGCCAAACCGACGGTCGTGGTGGATTTTCCTTCGCCGGCAGGAGTCGGAGAAATCGCCGTCACCAGGATGAGGTGTCCGTCAGGGGCATCCGTGGCGACTTGGCCATAATTGATTTTCGCCTTGTAGCGGCCATACGGTTCCCAATTTTCTTCAGCAATGTTGAGCTTCTCCGCAATCTCTGCAATCGGCAATAAGACTGCTTCCTGTGCAATTTGAATATCCGTCTTCATCTGCTCCTCCTCAATTCGCCAAGTATATAGTAATAGTTTCGCCTTTCTTTATGGTCAGGCCCGGATCCGGCGTCTGTCGCCGCACCCAGCCATTGCCATTCGGTACAATTCCGACGCCGGCCTCATCCCCCCAAGCCAGTACATCGCGCAACCGATGTCCGGCAAAGTTCGGAATGACAATCTCGCCATCGTGATTTCTTTCGACATGGATCGCCGCCGGTTCCGGTGTGGCCGGCGCATTGCTCTCCACTTCTCGAACACTCGGATGAATGCCTCGGTAGCGCATGATCTGCGCCATCACTTCGGCAAATACGGGTGCGGCAATTTGCCCGCCGTAATATACGCCTTCCGGATCATCCAAGACGACCAGACAAACCGCCTCCGGTCTTTCTACCGGTCCGAAACCGATGAAAGAGGCAATGTAGCGTCCGTCCAAGTAACCGCCATGTACGGTATCCAATTTTTGCGCCGTACCGGTCTTGCCGGCAAAGCGGTATCCGGCTACGCGAGCCTTCGCGCCGCCACCTTCGGAGACTACTTTTTCCAGCATCGGTACCAGTGTCGCATCGACTTCCGGTGTAATCGGAGTTCCCACCTGCTGATGCGCGAAGGAGCGATAGATGGAACCGTCCGGATTGACGATGGAGGAAATGATGTGAGGCTTCATCATCTTACCGCCATTGGCCAACGCACCGTAGGCTTGAATCATTTGCAACGGCGTGACCGCGATACTTTGTCCGATCGACATGGTCGCGGTATCACTGTCTCTCATATTATCCGGATCAAAGAGAATGCCTGCCCCTTCACCCGGCAATTCAATTCCCGTTTCCTTGCCGAAACCGAAGCGCTTGGCATACTCGGTCAGCACCTTGCCGCCGGTACGCAAGCCCAATTCCGCAAAACCGGTATTGATGGAAAATTTGATGATATCTTCCAATTTGACATCGCCATAGGCTTCGCCGTCCCAGTTTTGGATCGTATGCCCGGAGGCATGGACTTGACCCGTATCATGGAACACCGTGGAAGTCGTCACTTTGCCGGTAGAAAGTGCAGCTGCCGCTACAATCGGCTTGAACGTGGATCCGGGTTCATAGAGATTTGTCACGGCTCGATTGCGGAACTCTTTTTCCGAGCCGTTTTCAAAGTGATTGGGATCATAGGTCGGACGACTTGCCATCGCCAATATTTCTCCCGTGCGCGGATCCATCACGATAATGGTGCCGCCGCTGGATTTCGTGGAACTCATCGCACGATCCAACGCCCGCTCGGCAAAAAATTGAATGGAAGCGTCGATCGTCAAGTACACGCTGCGTTCTTTTTCCGGTAAAAACGGAGCCAGTGTCGAGTCCAAAATCGGGGTACCGTCCCGCGAGGTCACGATGGTATGTCGGGTGTTGGCGCCCTTGATCAAATCATCGACCACCATTTCAATACCGTCCAACCCCTTGTCATCGATCCCGACAAAACCCAATACCTGCGCCAAGAGATTGCCGTTGGGATAGTAGCGCTTGCTTTCCTCCACAAAGTTCAGCCCGGCCAGTTTTTCTTTTTTCATCACTGCTTTCAGTGCATCGGACTTATCTTTGTCCAACATCCGTTCCAGCCAAACGAAGCGTGTATCCCGCCCCAGCTTTTGTGCCAAATCTTTTTCAGGCACATCCAAGTAAGGGGCGAGGATATGGGCCAAGGCATCGGGCGAGCGATTGAGCATCTTGGGGTCCGCATACAGCGACAGTGTAATCGCGGATACGGCCAGCACCTTGCCATTGCGATCGTAAATCGTGCCGCGCGGAGACTGCAAGGGACGGGACTCTTCGGTCTGCCCCAAATCCACTTCACCGTAATGGCCGCCACGCACCACTTGCAACCAAAACAAACGTCCTATGATCGCGACCACAAACGCAAGAATAATTAGCGCTATGTAGCCAATGGCGTTGTATTCGGATAAGTTTAATTTAGCCGTGCTTTTCGCATCCTGTCGCGGTTGCCGCTTCATATTGACTCCTTCGTTTCATATATAGTCTGGCTGCATCGTCCAAGGCTTGCGCTTCATTGGGCAAGTCATTATTTTGGACACGCAATAATAAATTTTTCAAGCAATTGCCGGTTTCTTTCCCGCAAATTTTCGGTAATTCCGACGAGTACGCCAAGTCGGCGGTACGCACCGGCATGGATTTCATCTCGGCGTGCAGGTAGGCCGCAAAAGCTTCATGTCCGCAAGTTGCCGATTCGCTACGTCCACAGCCCAGAATATCCGCTCTGCAGACTGCGCCCAGTTGCTCCAATGCCTCCGTCAACTCCGCCGCATCATAAAATTCTCCCGAACGAGCCAACTTGCGCAACCAGCGCCGTGCATCCGCATGCTGGTTGTTCGCTACTTCATGGTAATGCATATGCATGCGCACGAGGAAGCCCACTCGTCGGACAATTCGCGCCGGATATTGCCAGCGGGTCAACATGGCCATTGCCATGTCCGCTCCTTTTTTGTCATGCCCGTAGTCCGTAATCTTCCCGTCGCGAATGGCCCGGATCTCCGGCAAACCTTTCGCCACGTCATGGAAAAGTGCTCCCCAGCGTTCTACCAAGCCGGCGGGTGTATGCTGCACGACAACCAAAGTATGCAGCCATGCGTCATAGCGATGCCCCTGCGCCTGAGGCGTGTTCGGCAAGTGGGCCAACTCCGGTAAAATAGCCACTTCCGTATAGACGCCATTTCTTTTTTGTCGGCATCGACATTCCGCCAAACCGGAACGCACCAACAAATCCAAACCTCGTGCCGGACAAGAAGAGAGGAGTATTTTCTCCACTTCGGCCTTGACGCGCTCCAATGACAATCCTTCCACGCGTGCAAACGCACTCGGCATTGCCGCACAAAGTTCCTTCGTCGGCGTAAAATCGAGCTGGGACAGAAACCGGCAAGCACGGAATAAACGCAATGCATCCTCGTGAAATCGCTCCTCCGGTTTTCCTACGGTCTGCAGCTTTCGGCGTCGACAATCTTTTCGCCCCTCGTACTCATCATGCAACCGACCGTCTCTGTCCAACGCCATGGCATTGACGGTAAAGTCCCGTCTCGCCAAATCTTCGCGCAAGGTTTGTGCATAGTATACGCTCTCCGGACGATGGCTGTCCCGGCCATATGTCTCCCCCCGAAAGGTCGCCACTTCGTACTGCTCCTCGCCTTTGCGGACTAACGTCACCGCAAAGGCTTCTCCGACTTGCGGAATGACCGTGTAGCCGGCTGCGGCGAATACCTCGGCCACCTGCTCCGGCCGGGCCGAGGTGGTGAGATCCCAATCATGCGGCTCTCTGCCGAGGAGAAGATCCCGCACGCAACCTCCGACCGCATAGGCTTCGTAGCCACTCTCTTCCAAACAGTCAAGTGCCGCCTTCACGCCTTCCGGCAAAGGATACCTGCGCGGCCACCCGGGAAAACGCATCAGTTCGCACCCGTTCTCGCTTTGGCAGTGGGTGTCACCGCCAAACCGGCTTCACTGCGCTCACGGAGAGATTTCGGCATCAACTTGCCGATCTCATCCATCGCCGCAATTACCTCATCGGCCGGAATCACGGATTTCACGCCAGCGAGCGCAAGCTCGATCGCCACCAGAGCATGCACGGCATGAAACGAGTTTCTCTTCACACAGGGTACTTCCACCAAGCCTCCGACAGGATCACACACCAAGCCCAAAACATTTTTCAACCCCAAGGCCACGGCATGATCCATCTGTTCCGTCGTACCTCCACATAAAGCCACCCCGGCTGCCGCCGCCATGGCGATCGCCGTTCCGCATTCGGCTTGGCAGCCGCCTACCGCACCTGCAATACATGCATTTTCAGCGATTACATCGCCCACACCGGCCGCTACGAACAAAGCATCCACGAGTTGTTCTTCCGTACTTTGGCAGATTTCTCCCACCGTCAGCAAAACGGCCGGTAGAATTCCGCAAGAGCCTGCCGTCGGGCAGGCAACAATCCGCCGCATCTTAGCATTCGCCTCGGCAATCGCCATCCCCCGCGTAGCTGCGAGCCAAGCCGTTTGTCCGAGAAAACGCGGCTGATAACGACTCATGGCCCATGCCTCACCGCCGGTCAATCCGCTCGCCGACACACTGCGATCCTGCACCCCTTCCTGTGCCGACTCCCGAAAGACTCGCAGCATCGAGCGCATTCTGGCTTTTACATTTAAAATATCGGTTTCACAGCGCAAGGATTCTGCCCGCGCAATATATTCTCCTGCCGGCAAGCCGGACTCTTCAATTTCCGTCCACAATTCACGTAAAGATCCCATAAACACCTCACACCGGTGGTAGCTGCCGTACCTTTTCAATGGCCGGATGACTACCAATATGTGCCAGCAACGCCGGCTCCACCTCCGTATCCGTCTCGATAAACATCATCGCCAATCGTCGTCTCTCCTTGCGAAACACCCGCATCGAAGAAATATTCACACTCTCCGCCGCCAAGATTTGCGCCACAAAGGCAACAATCCCCGGTTGATCGGTATGTGCCGTTACCAAAGTATGGCTGTCACCATTCAAATCAATAGTGTAGCCATCAAACTCCACCATGCGAATGCGACCGCCGCCGACGGATATTCCTAGCAACTCCATTTCCTTGCCGGAAACACCCCGCAAATAAAACCGCACCGTATTGGGATGAATCGCCTCTTCATCGGAAGGTATGATTTCCAAATCCAAGTCCGCATCGACCGCTTCCTGCAGTGCATCCCGCAAACGCGGATCATCCGGTGCCCAACCGAGCAATCCGGCAACACAAGCTCGATCCGTGCCATGACCTTGATATGTCTTGGCGAAAGACCCGTAAAACACGAGACGAGCTTTCTCTACACGCTCACCCAAAAGCTCTCTGGCCAGCTTTCCCAAGCGAGCCGCACCTGCCGTATGAGAGCTGGAAGGACCGATCATCACCGGTCCGATAATATCGAACACACCCATTTTATTTCACTCCAAACAAACAGGCCGCGAACGGCGGCCTATATCCAACGCGATAAATCAAATTCTTCGCCGATGACTTCTTTGATATATGCACGTCCAATGTACATCCCCAGCAGAGTCGGCGCACATCTGCGCATCATGCTGCTGTCCCAAATATCCGCCAATTGCGCCAAGACCGGCGAAGTGGCCTGCAAGACTCTATGCCCCTCGCGACGATCATAAGGCACCGGCCTGGACTGCATCAGCTTCGTCAAGGCATGGCGCTTTTCTTCGTCCTGTACACCGGCCCGACGGAAAAAGTCCGACAGTGCCGAAAAATCGGCCACCGCCAATTTGTAATAATCTCCATAAATGGATTTGACGACAAACTCGGCCCTCAATCGTTCTTCTTGCAATAAATCCGTCAATTCGCTCTCCGTAAATCCGCGATACGCAAAGAAATACGGATACGAATCACGCAATATTTCGCCAAGCAAAGCATCTCGGCCCGACATGGTTACCGTTTGCAAGTACTCCAGCTGCTGGTAGTAGCTGTATTCTGCCGGTAAGTCCGCCAAGAGCGGTTCCACATATTTTTTCGCATAGCGACGGAATGCTGCCGTGCTGATATTATTCGTATTCCGCGAATAATGGAAAAGCAGCAACAATGCCAAAATATGGTAATGTCCATGTTCCATGTGAGTCATGGCTTCCAAGGCATCATACGCCAACAGCGTCATCGTATGATCGCGTTCCCCCAAAGCCACTTGCATAAATGCATCCGTGACCATTTCCAAAATGATGTCATCCGGAAGCATCACATAGACTCGTTGGGCGTTGACCAAAGCTTCTTGCACCATAATATGCGACATAATATCTTGGACTTCCTTTGCAGGAAGATCGCCCAACTTGGCGAAAGCACGCTCCGTTACTTTTTCGGCATCCGCTGCCAATTCCGGTGTGACGGTCGCATAGCGTACCAAGAAATGACGCAAATGTTTCCGGCTTACGGAGTCCGCATCCGCCGGTGGCAACCACTGTGCTTCCGGTTCCTCCGCAACGGTTTCTGCCGGCGGCACATCCTGCTTGGCAAGCTTCTGCGTATCTCGAATTTGCCGGAGCTCTTCCCGATCTACCACCCGAGTTTCCTCCAGTGTTTCATCCGCTGTCTGCGCCTCTAATTCCGGTTTCGTCACTCGCGGTATTTCCTTGGTTGCCTCGGCAGCCATCGCTGTCACCGGAGCCATCACGATGGTTTCTTCGTGAACTGGCTCCTCTTTCGGCAACAGATTCTCTCTGGTCTTCACGGTTCTCGCCGCTGCCCGTTCACGCGCCGATGTGTAGCGCGGTACATAGGGCGCCCGTCTCTTTTGCGGAGCAGTATAAAAGAAAAAACGGCACACGCCCAAAAACAAGAGAGCTACCAATAATATCGTAATATATGGAAACATAAATTCACCTTTCAAAATGATTCAAAATACTTTGCCTTCATTATAACATAGCTACCGGCTTGGCGTGTGATTATATTGGCAATTCAAAGACTAAAATTTGATTGCTTGACCCTTTATTTTTACCATGATAGCATATCAGCGAAAGGAGCTTTTATGAACGCACCGCAAGAACTAGCTACCGGCGGTCAGGTCGACATCGATTTTCACGGTATCATGATGAATTTCGAGCAGCCGAGACGTATGCTGTCCACCGGTATTTGCCATGGCGGAATTTTACTTGGTACGCACGCCTATAATCACCGCCTTACCACCTGGTACAAACACGAAAAGGATTTCCCCGGCGGATCCGTTGCCGCTTATTTGGAACTGATGCTGATCGAGCGGGGGCTCTCCGCCAGCAACAGCAGCGTGCTCTTGACTTCGGCTCGCATGGACTGGCACTCCTATACTTGCCTCTCCTATGACGATCTGATTGTCGAATGTATTACCACGGCCGGAGTGGAACAAACCGCTTCCCGAGCCGGCGATCCGGCTTTTTATCACGAAGGCCGAACGGAGTATATTCCCTTGGGCACGATTAATATAATGATCGCCACCAATGTATCGCTCCCCGATGGCATTATGGTCAAAGCACTGATGACGGCCACCGAAGGAAAAGCTGCCGCTCTGCAAGATGCCGGCATTGCCAGTTTGGCGACCGGCCTCCCCGCCACCGGGACCGGAACCGACGGCTTTATTTTGGCCTGCGATCCACGGGGTCCGCGCAAGACGGATGCCGGCGCGCACTCGAAACTGGGCGAGCTCTTGGCCAAAGCGGCCTATCAAACGATTACGGACACCTTTGCCAACTTCCCCAAGCCTTGGAATCTCTTTGCGGAGCTGCGCACTCCCGGAGCGATTTCGGTGGACAAATTGAAAGCGGCCCAGGAAAAATACCGCCAAGCCAAGGCGTCCAAAAAATCTCAAACCAAGATAAACTCACGGTGAAGTTGGAAGTGTAAAATGCATGTCAAAGGCTACCGACACACTGTCCGGCCTGCCCGATTTCCCCAAACACCTTGCCGAGCAAGCATTTGTAAATTTGTGAAAATTTTTTTGAAAAATATATCGATTTTTTCGTTTCAACCTTGATTATATCGAAAATCTTTGTTATAATATAGACACGGACATAAACAGGGACCAAAAAGGGTGGCCCGTCCATTACAAAGGAGGAAAAAAATTATGAAAAACGTAAAATCTGTAAACCAGTATCTCGCTAATTTGGCAGTTTGGAACATCAAGTTGCACAACTTGCATTTCAATGTAGAAGGCCATCAATTCAAAGCCGTTCATGAATTCTTGGAAGAAATCTATGATGAAGCCTTTGAATACTATGATGCAGTAGCTGAATTGATGAAACAACAGGACGAAATGCCGGTTGTAACCATGAAAGAATACCTCAAATTGGCTACCATGAAAGAAATCGAAGCGAAGTCCTTCCCGATCAAAGAAGCAGTTAAGATTTTGATCGACGACTTGGAATTGATGACCAAAGAAGCATTGGCAATCCGTGAAGAAGCTGACGAAGAAGACAACTTCCTCTTGGCTAACATGATGGAAGACCACGTAGAATACTACGCAAAACAACTTTGGTTCTCCAAATCCTACTTGAAAGACTAATGCAAAAAAGAGCCTTCGGGCTCTTTTTCTTTTGCCATGCGCCGGTGCCGTCAAAATAAATTCACGCATAGTATCAATCTCGTCGGATTTTACCTTGTGCATATCCCATAAAGATGTTACACTGTGGACGACAGTTCGCAACCATCCTGTCGTTAAACAAAACTAAGGGCCCATATTATTCACAGTGACGATATAGGGTTCCTGAAGGAGGAAATCATGAATTCTATACGCAAGCTCACTGTATCCGGTCTTTTTGTTGCGCTTTACTTGGTGCTGATGTACTTTAACCAAAGCTTTGCTTTCGGCGCACTACAGGTGCGCGTAGCCACGGCGCTATATGCACTGAATTGGCATTACTCGTTCTTGGTGATTCCGTCGATGTTGGCGAATTTACTTTCCAACTTACTCTTCGGCGGCTTGGGTATTGTCGATATTGTCGGCGGAGGTATCATCGGACTGAGCACTGCCTTGGTCATTCGCTTGCTCCGGCAGCGACAGGCACCGATGCGGTCCGTGGTATTTGCCGTGGCACTCATTCCCGGCGTCGGTGTGCCTCTCTACTTGCACACTCTGATCCACGTGCCCTTACTACCGTTGATCCTTTCGGTCGTCAGCGGTCAACTCATCGCCGGACTGATCGGCTATTTCTTGTTGGCGGCAGTATCTCGTCATTTACCGGAGGAATAATATGTCGAAATTACAACATTTAGGAAATCAAACGGAATATCCCACGGACTATGCGCCGCAGTTGTTGGAGCGAGTCTCCAATCCTCATACGGACAACGATTATTTCATCAAATTCAATTGTCCGGAATTTACTTCGCTCTGTCCGGTCACGGGACAACCCGACTTTGCCACGATATACATTTCGTATATCCCGAACGACTGGATGGTGGAAAGCAAATCCTTGAAACTCTATCTTTTCAGTTTCCGCAATCATGGTGCTTTTCATGAGGACTGTGTCAACATCATCATGAAGGATTTGGTCGCTTTATTGGAACCTCGCTACTTGGAAGTTTGGGGTAAATTCCTGCCTCGCGGCGGTCTGTCCATCGATCCGTATGCCAATTACGGTCAGCCGCACACTAAATTCACGAAGCTTGCCGAGCAACGTCTTTGGCAACATGATCTTTATCCGGAGGTAATTACCAACCGCTGAATGTATTCACAATCGGCCATCGTGCCAAAAGGAGTGTTCATGAAACATTTAATTCTCTATTTCTCTCATAGCGGACATACACGGCGCATTGCCGAACTCCTGCAACAGGAGTTGGGTGGCGATTTGCTGGCTATCGAGCCGTTGCAGGATTATCCGGCAAACTACTTGGCCTGCTTATGGCGCAGCGGCTATGAGTTAGTTGCGAAGAAGATGCCGGCACTGCAGCCGCTCCCTTTCTGCTTGGAGGACTATGATGCGATTATCTTGGGTTCTCCGGTCTGGTGGTTTACTTGTCCGCCGGTACTGCGCAATTGCTTAGCGGCATTGGATATACCGGGCCTTTCCATTTATCCCTTCTTCACTTGCGGCGGCAATGCGGGAAAAGCGGAAAAGTATTTGCAGCAACACATCACGC
This sequence comes from Bacillota bacterium, assembly GCA_023418435.1. Lineage (GTDB taxonomy): Bacteria > Bacillota > Negativicutes > Veillonellales > Negativicoccaceae > JAEZZT01. The sequence goes on from JAEZZT010000099.1 coordinate 15,823, forward strand.
AAGCTCATCTGCAGCCGGCTTATATCGCTACTTTTACCGGTGACGGACATTGTAATGACGGAACGAAGTTTCATGATTGGCTCTACGAGTTGCGTCACAAATTAGCCGTTCCCATTCCCTATGCCGACAATATAAATCGCTAGCATTCAGGAGCAAATCAAACGAGATTTGCTCTTTTTTATTTATATTTTTTACATAATGCTTGCATTTCCTTTGATTTCCCTTTACCATAGTATTAATTTAGGAAAAGGAAGTGAAAATTTTGGAGGCATTTCGTACAAAAAATTTGCACCAGCTATTGGCGGAAGTCAGTGAGTCCGACACTTCACATTCTCTCCGTCGTTCACTGGGTGCACTCGACATCACCTTGATGGGCTTGGGCGTTATGATCGGGACGGGCATTTTCGTCTTGACCGGCATCGTAGCCGCCGATTATGCAGGTCCCGGACTGATGTTATCATTTGTGTTGGCGGCCATCGTTTGTGTGTTCGTTTGTCTGGCTTATTCCGAATTGGCATCTTTTATACCTGTCGCCGGATCTTCGTACACATATGCCTATGTTTCTTTGGGCGAATTATTCGGTTGGTTGGTCGGCTGGTCATTGATCCTGGAATACAGCGTGGGCGCTTCTGCCGTAGCCGGCGGTTGGTCGGCGTATTTCACCAGCATCTTGAAAGATGCCGGCATCCTCATACCGGAGGCCTTGACAAAAGTGCCGAGCGAGGGCGGCATTATGAACTTGCCCGCCATGTTGATCGTGGCAGCAGTGATTTTTTTCCTGGTCCGCGGCGTACGTGAAAGTGCAACCGCCAACAAAGCATTGGTATTCATCAAAATTGCTACTATTTTCTTATTCATTTTGTTGGCTGCACCGCATATCAATCCTGCCAATTGGACGCCGTTCTTGCCCTATGGCTGGGCAGGCGTTTCGGCCGGAACCGCCGTTCTTTTCTTCTCTTACCTCGGCTTCGACTCGCTGTCGACCGCTGCGGAAGAAACCCGTAACCCGGCGCGTGACATGCCGATCGGGATCATCGCATCGCTGACCTTGACCACTTTGCTTTATATCGCCGTGAGTGCCGTTATGACCGGCGTTCTCCCATACACGCAATTGAGTACGGCCGCACCGGCTTCGTATGTACTGCAGCAGATCGGCTACCGCGTCGGTTCGGCAGTAATCGGCACCGGTGCAATCTGTGGTTTGTCCACGGTATTGTTGGTAATGATTTATGCACAGACTCGCGCATTTTTCGCAATGAGCCGTGATGGTTTGATTCCGGCGTCTCTCTGCCAAGTGCATCCTCGCTATCGCACACCGCATCGTATTACCTTGATCGTCGGTATCGCCGTAGCCTTGATTGCCGGATTCACACCGATTCACATCGTCGCTGAGATGTGCAGCGCCGGAACCATTTTCGCCTTCCTGTGCTCCACCGTCGGACTCATGGTCTTGCGTCGTCGCTATCCCGATGTACCGCGTAAATTCCAATGTCCCGCAGTCAATATCATTGCTCCTTTGGGATTTATTTCCTGCTTGTACGTATTCTCTCAATTGTCGGCAGCCACCTTGGAGCTCTTCGTGTTCTGGTTTATCTTGGGTGTCGCTATCTATTTCCTTTATGGAATGCGCCACTCCAAACTCAATCAAAAATAAAAGAATTTCCCCTCGGGGAAATTCTTTTTACTTACTCTGCAAATAAATTTTCAGCCAATTGACGAGCTTGCGCCAACGTCAATTGATATACATCCGTAGTATCTTGCAAATGCGCATCGCACCAAGCATCCAAAGCTTCTTTATCTCGGAAGAAGTGCATGATATTGCAGCAGCAACAAGACCATGTTTCACAATTGCGAAGATCTCGATACAACA
>JAEZZT010000107.1 GCA_023418435.1 Bacillota bacterium
TCCTTACGCTGTTCACGAATCGCCGCTACGATTTGAGCGCGGATTTCCGCCGGAGTCTCGTCGGTGAATTGAGCCCCGGCTACCGTCTGATGTCCGCCGCCGCCGACCGCTTCCATGACCAATTGAACATTGATCTCGCCGTCGGAACGAGACGACACACTGTAGCCCTGGCCGATGTAATAAATCGTAAAGCTGGCATGCACTCCTTCAATATTGGCGAGCATGTCTGCAATTTGACCGGCCAATATCTGTGCATTTTCCACATCATCGGGAATCGTTGCACAGGCAATATCTCCATCGATACGCTCCGCCTTGGATAGAATCGCGGAACGCAATAACAATGTATCGAAATCAAAGGTAAACAAATCTCTGACCAGGTCCGTATTGGCGCCGCTGCGACGCAAATAGCTGGCCGCATCGAACGTGCGGATGCCGGTCATGACGGCAAAGTTTTTGGTGTCCACCACAATGCCGGCATAGAGTGCCGAAGCCTCCACTTCATGCAAATCCACTTCGTCCGAGAAGTATTGCAAGAGTTCGGTCACCAACTCGGAAGCCGAGGAACTGGACGGCTCCAAGTAGACCAAGAGGGCATCGGGAATAAATGTATTGCTACGGCGATGATGATCGATCACCACTCGTGTATGCACGCGATCGATAATCTCCGGTGCCGCCGTCATTTCCGGCCGATGCGTATCCACCGTGAAAAGCACCGTGTTTCCGCCTACATAGCGTTCCGCCTCTTCCTGCGTGATAATCAAGCCTTCCAAGGTCGGTTCATTCTCGAGAAGTGCAATCATCTTTTCTACATTGTCGCGATGAGGACTTACGACAATATGCACCGGCACACCGGCCGATTTCGCCATATGAGCGACGCCGATGGCAGCTCCCAACGCATCATAATCCTCCCGCTCATGCCCCATCACCAGGACATGTCCGGCCTGGGTAATCAGCACATGAATCGCCTGGGCCACGACACGGGCACGCACCCGCGTATTCTTCGCAACCGTTTTCGCCTTGCCGCCGAAGGTTTGCGTTTCTTCATCCAGGCGGACTACCGCTTGGTCGCCACCGCGCCCGAGTGCCAAATCCAATGCCCCTCGCGCATGTTCAGCCTGCACGCGAAACTCTTCATCTCCATAAGCGGCACCGATACTCACCGTTACGGGTATCTTGTTCACCGTGTGAATGGAGCGGACTTTGTCCAAAATATCGAAATTGCTGTCAATCAATTTTGCCAAAGAAGAGCGACTGATACAGGCAATGTAATTGTTCTTATCATAATTCTTGACGAATCCGTCCAAGCGGCTAAACTCATCCAATACGCAGGTATTGACCTCCGACCACAACGCGGAACGCTGTACTTCCGTCAAATCCGCCGCCACTTCGATGAAATTGTCCAATTGCATGTAGCAAAACACGGGACGTGCCAATTCACTTTCTCGTTTACTTTCTTCCGCTTCCGTAATATCGTCAAAATACAGCAGCATGTAATTGGCGTCCATGCCGTTTTCCTCGACCAAGGGCAGAAATTTATAAATCACGCGATAATAATTCCCCTCGATTCGTGTAGAAAAGTAGCCGGACTTGCCCCACAGTTTGGAAAGTTGGGTATGCGGCAATACTTTTTGTAAGCGATCGCCTTCTTCCACTTCATTGACCCAATCTCTGAAAACGGAGTTGCCCCAAATCAAATGGCTTTTTTCATCGACAATGGCAATTCCGATCGGCAAATTGCTGATGGCATATCCGGAAGCGGCCGTCACCGAAGCAGATACCGTATCCAAGTAGTCCGACAATACGCGTTCCTGCTCCAATTCGCTGCGCTTGGTCACCAGATAAATCCCCAGGACGAGGATCGCCGCCAGAGCAGCCACCACCCAGTTGAACCAGGCCAAAATGAGCAACAACACCACGACGACTCCACCGAAAACACGTTCACTGCGTTTTTTCAGCCAGACATCACGTAATTCCATACTACCTCCTATTGATAGCCTTTTTTCTTGCGATAACCGATTCCCATATCAAAAAGGCCGATCAGGAACAATATCGTAAGCAGCGGCGGCATAAAGAATGCGCCGACCAAAATAATCCATTTGACCGCATGTACCATGGGATACTTGCGGGCTGCCCAAAACAATACAGCCACACCTTGAATCAAAATAATATACATGCAGGCGACTTTGATATTCATCGCCGCCGTTACGATCCACGGGTGGTAGGATGCACCGAAATACTCTACCAACATAGCGACTACATAGATATATAAAGTGATACGCGGCATTTCCCATTCTGCCGCCGGCGAAAACTTCGGTACTTCGACTTGCAAGCGTTTCAGCGTCAGACGGGTCACCAAAATTTCCAGGTACGAAAACGTCAACCCCGAAAAAACGACCAGGAAAGGCACCAATTTACGCAATTGCAGCAATTGATCCGCAAACAAATTCTTGGATTGTGCCAATTGTACTTCATTCATACCGACGCCGGAAAGCACTTGATAAGCTCCATCATACGACTGTGTCCACATTTGGAAATACGAGTCGATGATATTCACACCCATCACGGACAACACCAAGGTATATTCGACGACAAAGCCCAATAAAAAGATCAATGTCGTGACCAACAGCAACCGACTCGCACTCCATTTTTGGCGAAACCCTTCGCCGAGCGCAATTGCCATAGTGCCCAAGAGCATCCCTACCATCGTTGCCGCCAACGGCCCCGTCAACGTCGTCAAAATAAAGACAGTGGCCACGGTCGCCATGATCGACCAACGCATACCGCGTCGTACACCCAAGTAAGCGATCGGAACTACCCAGACCAGCATGGCGACCGCCGATATGATGGGTACATACATCCCCAAGAGCGACAGGATGACGGTAATACCGACCACCATGCCGCCTTCGGTAATAGCTCGCGTATTCTTGGCGGGCATCAGTCAACCTCCTGAATAATCGGCAAAATCATCGGCCGACGACGAGTTTTTTCATAAATATATCGCGACAAAGTATCCCGAATTTGCGTCTTGATCACGTTCCACTCCCGAATCCGGTTATCCTGCAAGCGATCTACCACTGCCTCCACCTGACTCGTCATCTCTCGGATCAAACGCTCCGAGTCTCTCATATAAATAAATCCTCTGGACACGATATCCGGGCCCGCAAGTATTTGCCCCGAATCCTTTTCCATGACCAATGTCACGATAACCACACCGTCTTGCGAAAGCTGTTGGCGATCGCGAATGACGATATTGCCGACATCGCCGACCCCGAGTCCGTCGACATACACTTTGCCGGCTTGGACCTTTTCGCCCATCTTGCCGCGACGTCCGCTGAACTCGAATACTTGGCCATTTTCGCCGATGAAGATATTCTCTTTGCTGACTCCCAAACTCTGCGCCAGCTCCGCATGTTTGACCAACATCCGAAACTCGCCGTGCATCGGAATAAAGAACTTCGGTCGAATCAGCGAAAGCATCGTTTTTAGTTCTTCTTGCGAACCATGACCGGACACATGCACGGCCTGATCTCGACCATGCACCACTCGAGCTCCCAATTTCATCAACTTGTCAATGGTGCGTCCGACACTGGTCTCATTGCCGGGAATGGGTGACGCCGAAAGAATCACCGTATCCTCCGGACGAATTTGGATCTGACGATGAGATCCGTCCGCCATTCGCGAGAGACCGGCCATCGGTTCCCCTTGGCTGCCCGTCGTCAAAATCAAAAGTTCATCGGCACGATAGCGATTGATTTCTTCCGCATTGATAAAAGTTCCCTCCGGCGCTTTCAAGTAGCCCATTTCCAAAGCAATGCCCACGACATTCACCATGGAACGCCCGAAAACGGCAACTTTTCTTTGATGTGCGACGGCCGCATCGACCGCCATTTGTACACGCGACACATTGGACGCGAACGTAGCCAGAATGATTCTGCCCTTGACATTGTCGAAGGCACGCATAATCGCCCCCGCTACACTGGATTCCGAAGGAGTATGCCCGGGGCGTTCGGCATTGGTAGAATCCGCACAATAGACCAGGACACCTTTGTTCCCCAATTCACTGATTTTGCGGAAATCCATCGGCACGCCATCCACCGGCGTATGGTCAATCTTGAAGTCACCGCTATGCACCACGGTACCGACCGGAGTGCGGAAATAAATGCCGCAAGAATCCGGAATCGAATGACAAACGTGGAGAAATCCAACTTTGAATGCGCCGACGGAGATCTCATCCCCCGATTTCACAATATTCAACTCATACTTGCCTACTTTATTTTCCTTGAGCTTTCCTTCAATCAAGCCACAAGTCAAGCGCGTCGCATAGACCGGCGCTTGCACGACTTTCAACAAATATGCCAACGAGCCGATATGGTCTTCATGGCCATGTGTAATGACAATGGCCTTGACCTTGTCCCGATTTTCTATTAAGTACGAAAAGTCCGGTATTACGATATCGACGCCGAGCATCTCATCGTCCGGAAACGCTAAACCGGAATCCAATACAACGATATCCTCTCCATAACGGAACACCGTCATATTCTTTCCGATTTCCCCCAAACCTCCCAAGGGAATAATTTGCAGTTTTTCTTTTGCCAAAATAATACCTCCTATTGTATATTTCCGACCATTTTGATTTCTTCATATAGAGTCCGAACAAAAAACCGTTGCCTATATTATACCATATCGATGTTTATCCCGATAATCTCCCGCGCACAAACAAAAAACGAGAAGCGATGCCCAGGCTTCCCGTTTGTAAAGATCCCTAACGCTTCTCATCTTTTTTGCGTATTTAATTGGTAGCCGGCAATACTGTTTCCGTAGAATACACCGGAATCGTTTCCGGCGGTTGCGCACCGTATTGGTTTTCTCCGACTTGCGTAGGTTGCGCGGTTTGATAGGCCAAGATAAAGTGGCCGAGGACCGGTATCCACATCAACCAACTATAATAACCGGAGTAACCTGCATCGTGCAGACGTCGTACACAGGTAGCCCAGCCGAAAAGATTGAGTGCGGCCAACAGCACCACATAATAAAACAATACCGAATATATTCCATACTCGGACAATAGTTTGAACTTCCATTCTATCGGCATAAAAAGTTGAGCCAAGTAGATCAACACATAAAGACCGATGACGATAGTCCATACCAACCACCAAAACTCGGAACGAGACGCACGGCCTTGCAAGCGATAGCATCCGCCACGCAACCATTTGCGCCAAGCTTCTTTGATCTCTGCCCGGAGGCCGCCCGGCATTTGTACTTGTCCCCGGGTTTCCGGCGGTTGCTCACCATACTGATTGCTGCCATATTGAGACGGCAACGACAGCAGGTACCACCATACAAAGGAACCTGCCAAAGGCACTAATTGTACCCACCAGAACCAACCGGATCTGCCGGAATCATGCAAGCGACGCACCGCAACAGAAATCTGCGGAATCCCCAGTGCCAAAGTAAAAACAAATCCCACACAAAAAATCCACAGGAATATGTCCGGAACACCTGTCACAAAATAAAAAGCGGAAAGAACGGAAAGAGCGAAAACTATCGTCGCTATTCCTTCCAACAATTTCATCCAACCGAGCTCCTCGCGGGAAGCTCGGCCGCGAAAGCGAAAAAATTTCTTGCTATAGCCTTCAACTACTGCTCGAGAAAAAGTAAGATGATTCATCATATACTCCCCAATATACCGACTAACTTACACTATCGATGACCGTTTCCGGCGGTTGCGGGCCATACTCATTGCTTCCCGCCTGAGAAGGCAGACAATGTAAGTAAATTAAATACAACATTCCGAACAAGGGTACCATGTTCCAAAGTACGGTCCAGCCGCTTTTGCCGATGTCATGCAAGCGTCTCACAGCTACCGACAAGCTCGGCAAAAACAATAGCAGCTGAATAAGATTGCCTACGCCATCCGCTAGCGTATATTCTCCCGGTTGCGAATCGACCAAGAACTCCTTCGGATAGAGGAAGCATAAAACCCCGATCAGCAAGAAATTCAAGAGAATCGTTGCCAAATTATAGTACCAAAATTCCGAGCGGGACGCTCGCCCCGAAAACTCCATATACTTTTTTCCCAAGCAGCGGCGCAGGGCTTTCATCATTGTCATTTTTGTATCCTTATTTTCCATATTTTCTCCTCCTTGCACAAAATCATACCACAGAAGGAGAGCTGTATAAATAAACGTTATTTATTTCTAATCCACAGCAAACTAAAAAAGCCTCTGACGAGGCTCTCTTATGCTTTGCACGTCTCACAGGGAATGTAGTCTTTCACATCTGCTGCGAGCCAATGCCCATCTCCCAACTCAATCATGGCACAATCCGGAGCATTGCACTTCGGCACTGTCCATTTTTCACCAAACCCCAAAAACCTGGCCTGGCTATGTACCATGACTTCTTTTTCCGGAAACGGCAAGTCACAAGGAGTAGTCCGACATTTATAACTATCGATTTCAAAAACGGACGCTACCAAGTTTCTCGTATATGGATGCAAAGCTTCCCGCAACTTTCCGCCATGTAACAATTCAATTAGATTCCCTTGATACATAATCGCTATCGTATCACAAATATTATTGGTGAGTACCAAATCGTGGCAAGTGAAAATCAGCGCCAACTTTTCTTCTTTCTGCAGTTTTACCAAGAGGTCAATAATTTTCTTCTGCATCGTCACATCCAAAG
>JAEZZT010000012.1 GCA_023418435.1 Bacillota bacterium
TCGCTGCCTTCTTCCTGACGAAAGACGGTGTGCAAAGCCGTCACCGGAATCACTTCCGCACGGATCAAGTCGCGCAGTACATTCCCCGGTCCGACGGAGGGAAGCTGGTCCGCATCCCCGACCAGGATCAATCGCGTGCGCGGTGCCAGCGCGTCCAACAAATGGTACATCAACTGAATGTCGATCATCGAGGCCTCATCGACAATGACCGCATCGGCCTCCAGGGGATTGTCGGCATCTCGTTGAAAGAGAGATACTTGCCCCTGCAAGCCGGCCTCGAGCAATTTATGAATCGTGTTGGCCTCGGTTCCCGTCGCTTCGCTCAAACGCTTCGCTGCGCGACCGGTCGGTGCCGTCAACAGTACCTTGCAGTCCGCATCCTGCAAACAGCGCAGGATGGCCAGGATAATGGTCGTCTTACCCGTACCCGGACCGCCGGTAATGACCGAGACACCGTGTTGCAACGCGGCTTCTACCGCAGCCAATTGATTGGTCGCCAATTCCCAGCCCGTTTCGCCGGCCAATTTATCCAACACCAGGCGCGATGCCGGCAGTGGCGGCGGCGCAAAACACATTAAATCATGGATTCTCTCCACGGTTCCCACTTCTGCTTGATAGAGCTGTGGATGATAAATGTACATGCCATCCCGCCCCAATTCCGCGGGAAATACTCCGGCCTCGACCAATGCCGCCAAGTGAGCAGCGGTATATTCCTGATCGACTGCCAATAATTGCGCGGTTTGCCCTGCCAACGTAGGCTGAGGCAGGCAAACATGTCCTTCGCGACTCGCTTGCCACAAGACGAACTCGAAACCGGCCTCCAGGCGTGCTTCATCTTGCGGTGATATACCGGCAAATTGGGCCAACTTGTCCGCCGTCCGAAAGCCCAAACCGTCAATTTCCCGCACCAGACGATAAGGAGTCGTCTGCAAGACATGCAAGGCATTTTCTCCATATGCCTTGCGCAATGCCGGGATAAAGGTCGTCGACACGCCCGCCTGCTCCAAGTGCAAGGTCAGATCGCGCAATTCGCCGGATTCACGATACGCGTCCAGCATCTTTTCCAAGGTCTTGCGACCGATACCTTTGACTTCAAAAAGCCGATTCGGTTCTTCTTCCAGGATGCGCAGCGTATCCAAACCGAAACGATGCACGATGCGTTTGGCCGTCGCAGGTCCGATCCCCGGAAATAAATCCGAGCTCAAAAAGCGGATCATCCCGCTCTCGCTGCTCGGCAAAATCCGCTCCAAGGTACTGACGCGCAATTGCTGTCCGAAACGCGGATGCTGCGTCCATGCACCATGCACGCATACCTCGTCTCCCACCGGCGGTGTCGGAATATTTCCCGCGCAGACAATCGCCTGCAAGCGCTCCTTGGTCTTTAGCTTGAAAACACAAAAATTATTGTCATTGGCGCTGAAGATAACACGATCCACAACGCCGCTCAATTCGATATCCATATTATCTCTGCACTTCTTTGGCGGCGTGCATGACCGCTGTTAAAAATTCCGTATATAAATGACGCAATGGCAGGTCCTCGATATCGTTACCGAGCGCAGCGATGTTTTCTCGCTCCCGTTGCGCATCCAAGACCGGCAGTCCCTTCTCTCTTTTCCAGGCACCGATTTCCCGTGCTACTTGCAGACGTCTCAAGAATAAAGACTTCATCTCTTGATCAATATTTCTAATTTGCGTGCGTAGTTCCATTAATTTATCCATCGGACAACCTCCTTCCTCCATTATAAACTCCCGGCTTTTTTTCAACAACCAAAAAGGGAGACAATGTCTCCCTTCCGTTCATTTCTTTTAGATCATTTCTTTCAATGCTTCGCTCATGCGGCGGATGCCTTCGACAATTCGTTCCGGATCCATGCTGGAATAATTGAGTCGGCAATGATTTTTCTTCTTGCTGCTCGGGAAGAAAGCTTCGCCCGGTACAAAGGCCACTTTCCGCTCGATACAGAGCTTGAACAGTTCGCGTGCATCGATATGTTCCGGCAATGTGACCCAGATAAACAGACCGCCCTGCGGCTCCGTCCATTGAATTCCCGCCGGGAAATATTCGCGCATGGCATTGAGCATGACATCGCGACGATCGCGATACAATTCCACGTTTTCACGCACATGAGCATCGAAGTCATACCCCTGCATGTAGGCCGCAATCTCTCGCTGCGAGATGGAGGATGTCGCCAAGTCGGTGCCCTGTTTGACCAAGTCCACCTTTGCCATGATCGGATCGGCGGCAGCTACCCAGCCGATACGCATGCCCGGGCAGAATGTCTTGGAGAAGGTACCCAAGTACACCACGAGGTCTTTCGTATCCATGGATTTCAAGGACGGCAAGGTCTCTCCTTCATAGCGCAATTCTCCGTACGGATTGTCTTCAATCACCGGCACTTCGTAGCGAGTAATGATATCCATAAATGCTTGCCGGCGTTCCGCAGTCCAAGTAATCCCTGTCGGATTCTGGAATTCGGGAATGACGTATACCATCTTCACGCGCGGCTCGGAGGCGAGAACCCGTTCCAATTCTTCGGGAACCATGCCCTGCTCATCCGTTTCCACCTCGATAAAGCGCGGTTGCTGCAATTCAAAAGCATTGACGGCGCCGAGGTACGACGGGCTTTCCACGACGACCACATCGCCCGGATCCAAGAACACGCGCCCCAAGATATCCAAGGCCTGTTGCGACCCGGCCGTAACCAAAATATCTTCCGCGGTTTCTTTCGTGCCCAGGAGTTTGTTCATACGGGCGGCTATTAATTCCCGCAAAGTCTGATATCCTCGCGACGGGCCGTATTGCAACGCACCCGTGCCATCCTCACGCAACACTTCTTCCTGAATTTTCAATAATTCCTGTACCGGAAAAGTCTGTGGTGCCGGAAGACCGCCGGCAAAGGAAATTACTTCCGGTTGCGCCGTTAATTTCAGCAAGGGTCCGAGATCGGAACCTTTGATATTTTCTAATGCACTTGAAAAACGTACTGCCATTTTCTTCACGCTCCTTGTTGCTGATGATATTTTTCCGCATCGAGAATTGCTTTTCTGAACATTTCTTCTGTCGTGCGATAAGGCATAATATCTAAATCAAATGTCTGTAATGCACGTGCCAATACTATGTCTAACTCTTCTTCGCGAACATCGAGATCCGCTAAGCAAAGCGGAAGTCCCATTTCTTTATTGAATTGGTATACTTTGCTAAATTCTTCTTCTTGCCCGTCCATCATCAAAAGAATCAAGACTCCATAAGATACAATTTCGCCATGCATATGATTATTTTCCACTTGTGGCAATTCTACCAATCCATAAGTCAACGAGTGCGCCACTGCACTATTATAGTTAGGATCCAAGAAAATAGAAGCAAAACCGGTACTAACGATGACATTTAAAATCGTTTCTCGCAAGGCCTGTGTCACTTTTCCTGCTTGGGCATCACGATATCCTTCTACGGCAAAGCGCATTAAAGGTGCTGCACACATGCCACTCATGGTCACGCCTCTCTCATTAGAATGTAAAAGTTCTCTGCCACGTGCGGATAAGCGGCTTTCATAATATTTGGCAATCGAATCACCAATTCCCGCCCATAAAT
>JAEZZT010000028.1 GCA_023418435.1 Bacillota bacterium
GTATCTGTCAGGTCAGCTCGACCTTGTTCAATGCCGCATTGTTGGCGGGAATGCAAATCACCGAGAGAACGGAGCATTTTGCGCCCGTCGGTTACTTGGATATGGGCAGAGATGCTACGGTCGCTTATGGCTACTTGGATTTCCGTTTGCGCAATCCGTTCCAACATCCTGTCTATGTCGTAGCTCAATATGTCCCCGGCAGTATTCGCATGGTCCTGCTCGGCACCAAAGCGGATAAACCGCAGGAGAGCCAAGTGAGCGCCGGCGAAATCAAGACCATTCCGCATCAAAGTAAGGACGTGGTCTCCAATACGCAAAAAGAAGATAAGGTCGTGGCCATGGGGCATGACGGCTTTGAGCGCACGATTTATCGCTATATCAGACATCAGGACGGAACGGAAGTGCATGATTCATTTTCTTCCTATTATGAGCCGGTGGATACCATTACCACCTGGTCGGTAGCCGGCAAGAAGAAAGAAGAGGAAATGAAAAAGGCAGCTGCCAAGAAATTAAAGGAAGAGAAAAAGAAAGAAACGGGCGTTAAGAAAGTGATGGCAGGATGAAGAAGCGGGTTTACAGGCTGATCGGCAAGGAAAATCAACAAGAACATATCGATATATTTTTAGAAGAGAATACCTGGCGAGTCCATACCGAGAATCAGGAGAAATGGCGGGAGGTTTTTAGAAGAGAAAATATTTCCTCCGGAATCCGGATTTGGATCAACCAGGAAGAATGGAAGCCGGCCGGCCGGTTGCAAATTCAAGATCAAGTTGCAGAAACCGTGCCGGAAAAACAGGAAGAAAACGTACCGGCACCGCCTTTGTCGTTGGCGGCACAGGCGAAATTGCTCTACAATGAGGATTTCAAAACCGCGCTGTCCGAACAGCGTGACGGTCGCAAGTTCAATGGTGTTTTTCTCGGCAACGGCTTGATCAAACAGCCGCCGCAGAAGATTGCGGACATTCGCGAAGAGAGCGCCAAGGTCATCATCGAAGGGCGCGTAGTCGATATGGAAATACGCGAGCTTCGGACAAAGAGAAAATTGCTCAAGATCAAATTGGCGGATAGTACGAATGGCATCGTCGTGCAAAACTTTTTCGAAGAAAACGAAGATATTTCACACATTGCCACCCATTTGAAAAAATCTATGCTTATTCGCGTGCGCGGAGATGTTCGCTATGATAAATATAGCGGTGACTTAGTGATGTTTGCCAAGGGAATGGTGCGCGTCGAAGAGGAATTGAAAGCTCATGTGGATGACCATCCCGAGCCGCGCGTGGAGTTGCACTTGCATACGAAGATGAGCAATGATGCCCTGATCGACGTCAAGCGCTTGATGAAGACGATTCAATCCTGGCGACATCCGGCGGTGGCCATCACCGATCATGGGGTGGTACAGTCCTTTCCGGTAGTCCAGGCGACGGCAGCCGAATACGGCGTGAAAGTCATCTACGGAATGGAAGGCTATTTAATAGAGAATGTTCCCGAGGATATTAACCAAGACAAGCAAAAGTATGCCCATATTATTATTTTGGCTAAAAATATGACGGGCCTGCGCAATTTGTATCGCTTGGTTTCTTTGTCGCATTTGCAATATTTCAAGAAGCGTCCCTTGATTCCGCGCGCTATTTTGTCGGAAAATCGGGAAGGTTTGATCCTGGGCTCGGCTTGTGTGGCAGGGGAATTGTTCCGTGCCGTTTTAGAAAATCGTCCGGCTGAGGAAGTGGAAAACATTGCACGCTACTATGATTACTTAGAGGTGCAGCCCATTTCGGATAATAAATTCCTCTTGGAGGATCAACGCTATCCGGATGTCAGGACGGACGATGATTTGCGCGAACTCAATCGACGCATCATTGAGTTGGGCGAAAAGTTAAATATTCCCGTTTGCGCGACTTGCGATTCGCATTATTTATTTGAAGAGGACAAGATTTACCGGGAAATCCTGCTCAGCAAGTGGGCCAAGAAGGGACAGCCGGAGGATATGCCGGATCTGTTTTTACGCACGACGGATGAAATGCTGCAGGAGTTTGCCTACTTGGGCGAAGACAAAGCTAAGGAAATCGTCATTACCAATACGAGAGCCGTCGCGGATGCCGTGGACCACTTGGAACCGATTCCGCCGGGCGATAAATTGTATGCTCCGAAGATCAACGGATCGGATGAAGAATTGACGCAAATGTGTCGCGATAAGGCGCATCGCATTTACGGCAATCCCTTACCGCCGGAGGTACAAGTCCGGTTGGATGATGAATTGGACTCGATCATCGGCAACGGTTTCGGCGTTTTGTACTACATTGCCCACAAATTGGTCAAGAAATCGTTGGATGACGGCTACCTCGTCGGGTCTCGAGGTTCCGTCGGCTCATCCTTTGTGGCGACGATGGCGGATATTACGGAGGTAAATCCCTTACCGCCTCACTATGTTTGTCCCCAATGCCAGTACAGCGAGTTCATCACCGACGGCAGTGTGGGCGGTGGATTTGACTTGCCGGACAAAAAATGCCCGCATTGCGGACATGAATTGCATAAAGACGGTCATAACATTCCTTTTGCCGTTTTCTTGGGCTTTGAAGGAGATAAAGTACCCGATATCGATTTGAATTTCTCGGGCGACTACCAACCCAATGCGCACAAGTATACGGAGGAATTGTTCGGCAAGGATAATGTGTTCCGGGCGGGAACGATCAGCGGTATCAAGGATAAAACCGCTTTCGGATACGTCAAAAAATATGCGGAATTGCATCAATTGGCCTGCAATGACATTTTTGCGGCCAGTCTCAGCTCGGGGATTACCGAAGTAAAAAATACGACCGGCCAGCATCCGGGGGGCATTATGGTATGCCCTCGCGATATGGATATACTGGCGTTTACGCCGATTCAGCATCCGGCCAATAAAAAAGAATCCGGGATCATTACGACCCACTTTGACTATCACTCCATCGAAGGGCGCATGGTCAAATTGGATATACTCGGGCACGACGACCCGACGGTCATTCGCATGCTGGAAGATTTGACCGGAGTTCGCCCGCAGGATATTCCTTTCGATGACGAACAGACGTTGAGCCTGTTTTCTTCAACGACGGCGTTGGGTCTCACTCCGGAGCAGTTGAACGGCGATGTGGTCGGCACGTTGGGGATTCCGGAGTACGGAACCAAGTTCGTGCGCCAAATGTTGGCCGATACCTTGCCGCAGAATTTCAGTGAATTGGTACGTATCAGTGGATTTTCACACGGCACGGATGTATGGCTCAACAACGCGAAAGATCTGATCACTGCGGGCAAGGTCAAATTGGAAGAAGCGATTTCCACTCGCGACGACATCATGAACTACTTGATTCAGCGAAATGTGGCCCCCAAAGTTGCCTTTACGATCATGGAAAATGTGCGCAAGGGGAAGGAACGCAAGCGCAAAGATCAGGGCGAAAAGGAAATGAAACACGAAGATGCGCTACAGGAGCAGAAGATTCCGAGTTGGTTCATTGATTCCTGTAAAAAGATTTCCTACCTATTCCCGAGGGCTCACGCCGTGGCGTATGTTATGATGGCGTTTCGGATCGCCTGGTTCAAGATCAATTATCCGCTGGCCTTTTATGCCGCTTACTTCAGCATTCGTGCACAAGGGGCTTTTGACGGCAAGGTTATCCTGCCCGGCTTGGAATCGCAACGGCGTATGTGGAATTATATCCAAGGCAAAGGGCTGGAAGCATCCGCTGTGGAGAAAGATTTGGCCACGACGTTGGAATTGGCCATGGAGATGGCTTTGCGGGGCTATCATTTCAAGAAGATAGATCTCTATCGCTCTCATGTGCGCAATTTCCTCATTGACGACGGTCAGCTTCTGCCGCCATTGTCCTGCATCCCGGGCTTGGGAGAAAGCGGTGCGGAAGAAATCGTACGTGCTCGTACGGAAGGACCGTTTACATCCAAGGAAGATTTGCGGCGCCGAGCCAATGTGAGCCAAACCATCATCGAAGTATTGTCGGAGATGGGAGTGCTCGCCGATATGCCGGAGGAGGAGCAGATCAATTTATTTATGTAATTCCTGCGCTTCGTATTGCAAGTTCATTGGGCTTGTGGTATACTTGTACAGGTTAAAATACGCACGTCGACGGATTCAGGCAGCTGTGCCAATGGGTACTGCCGGGGAGGAAGCGACGGAGGTAAAAAACAGGAGGTGCCAAAATGGCAGTAGTATCGATGAAACAATTGTTGGAAGCAGGTGT
>JAEZZT010000072.1 GCA_023418435.1 Bacillota bacterium
ATGTGTGCTGCATGTATAGACCCGCCTTGGGGCATCTTCCAAAATACAATCCACCCCAATAGGTACGTCAGTGCGACACATAAACCGCCTTCCACCAAAACTTTTGTCTTCATTTTCATTCCTCCTCTCGCGGAGGGCGACCTCCCGAAAGGCCGTGCTCCCTACGCAGGTTTTAACCTACAGGTTCAAAGGGTCAGGCCAAGCCTTCTCAACCGCTACGCAGTTCCCCTGCACCAAGATTAGTATAGCGAGGAAATGTCTCCTTGTCAAAGCAATCTGCCTCATCAACAATATTCTTCTCCTCCGTGAACGTTCTCAAAATCTCGGCCCTAGACCGCAAATATGCAGCGGATTACATCCAAACATGGTGCCTCTTGGCGAAATACCAATGCGTACTGAACATCGCAAAGACCGCGCTCCCCGCCCTCTAATTTGAATTTTTTCGATTTTCATGCTATAATAATTATTATTAATTATAGATTCTCAATAGTAATAACTCGACAAAAAAAGGGAGGAATGCAATGATACAATTTGAGAATATCGGCAAAAAATACAAAGATCATACAGTTCTTCATGATGTATCTTTTACTATCAACGACGGTGAAACCGTTTGCTTGGTCGGAGAGTCCGGCAGCGGCAAAACCACCCTGCTCAAGATGATCAACCGCTTGATTTTGCCTACATCCGGCAGAATCCTGATCAATGGTCAAGATATTGCCAAGCAGGACGTCTTGGCCTTACGTCGCAATATCGGCTATGTCATTCAGCAAACGGGGCTCTTTCCCCATATGACCATCGGTGAAAATATCGAAATCATTCCACAGGCAATGAAACGTCCGCCTGCCGAAATTCGCAAACGCACGTTGGAATTGTTGGACATGGTCGGTTTACCCCCGGCAGAGTACTTGGATCGCTATCCTTCCGAGTTATCCGGCGGCCAACAGCAACGTGTCGGTGTGGCCAGAGCCTTTGCTTGTGATCCGGACATTATTCTCATGGACGAGCCGTTCTCCGCATTGGACCCTTTAACGCGGAGTGCTCTCCAGGAAGAAGTCAGCCAATTGCAGACGGATTTCAAAAAAACCATCGTCTTTGTCACGCACGATATGGACGAAGCGGTGCGCCTAGGTGATCGGATTTGTTTGATCGATCATGGCCGGATTGCCCAATACGACACCCCCGAAAATATCATGAAGTCTCCCGCCAATGAGTTCGTTTCTACTTTCATCGGTGAAAATCGAATTTGGGGCTCTCCCGAGCTCATCAAAGCGGAGGATATCATGCTCACGGATCCGGAGTCCTGCAGCAAGGATCTTTCGGCATTTCGTGCGCTGACGAAGATGCGCAAAGCACAAGTCAATTCTCTCATGGTCATCGATTTACGTTCACGGCAACTCTTGGGCGCGGTAACCGCCAAACGACTGCGACAGTTGGACGATTTGCATGTGCCGGTCGGCACGGTGATGGCCACCGATTTGATCACGGCCCAATTGCGTGAAAGCATCGTGGATATTCTGCAAGTCGTCACCGAAAACAATCTCTCCTACATTCCCGTAGTCGATGAAACCGGGCGACTGCAAGGTCTGATTACGCAATCGAGTCTGGTTACTTCTTTGTCGCAACAATACCTAGATGACGGGGAGGTGCGCGCATGAGTTTTGCACAATACTTGGCAACCGCCTACATGCATATCTTGGAGCTGCTTTGGGAGCATATCGAGCTCACCGCCATGGCAGTCGCTATCTCCGTCTTGATCGGTGTGCCCTTGGGCGTGCTGATTTCCTATCAAAAGAAACTCCGCCAGCCCGTCTTGGGATTGGCCAACTTAATGCAGGCCGTGCCTTCCATGGCCTTGTTGGGCTTTGCCATTCCCTTCTTCGGTATCGGTAAAGTACCGGCCATCATCGTCGTCATCATCTACTCATTGCTCCCCATTCTAAAGAATACCTATACGGGAATTTCCCAAATCAATCCGCAAACGCGTGAAGCGGCAATCGGTATCGGTCTTTCCCGTCGCCAATTGCTGACCAAGGTGGAAATACCGCTGGCGCTTCCGATCATCATGGCCGGTGTGCGTATTTCAGCGGTCACCGCCGTTGGCTTGATGACGATTGCAGCTTTCATCGGCGCAGGCGGCTTGGGTGATCTCGTCTTTGCCGGTATTCGAACCGTCGACAATAACCAAATCTTAGCCGGCGCCATTCCGGCCTGCCTCTTGGCTTTGTTGGTAGATTACTTGCTCGGCCAGGTGGAACTGTTGACTACGCCGATTTCCAACAGTCTCAATCAGAAAACGGATCGTACGATTGTTTTTAAAAAGCGTCGCTACGCCAAAATAGTCTTGGGCTTCTTCGCCGGCTTGCTGATTGTAGGCAGTGCGATTGCCGGCTATCAAAGCTATCGCCACCACCACGCCGATATTCGCGTCGGTTCCAAGAATTTTACGGAGGGCATTATCCTCGGGCATATGATGAGCGATCTCATCGAAAATCGTACCGGTCTGAAAGTCGATCGGCGGATGAGCTTGGGCGGTACTCAAGTGGCTCACGAAGCTTTGAAAAAAGGAGATATCGATCTTTATCTCGACTACTCCGGTACTACTTATGTATCGATACTGAAACACGAGCCTTCCACCGATATGGATACGGTTTATCAAGTCGGTAAGCAGGAAATGATGGAGCGCTATGGACTATTGGTACTACCGCAATATGCGTTTAATAATACATATGCTCTGGCCGTCACGCCGGAAATTGCCGAAAAATATCACTTGAAAAAAATCAGCGACTTACGCAATGTTGCCAATCAATTGCATATAGGAACGACATTTGAATTTCAAAATCGTCCGGACGGCCTACCGAGCATGATGCAACATTATGGCTTGCACTTCGCCGATATTACCGGCATCGATGATGCACCGCGATATGTGGCACTCATCAACAATGAAATTCAAATTACCGATGCATTTGCGACGGACGGCTTGATCAAAAAGTTCAACTTGGTGCTTTTGGAGGACGATCAGCATTATTTCCCGCCCTATTATGCCACCCCTGTTTTGCGTAATGATGCGGCTCAAGCCCATCCGGAGATCATTCCGGTCTTGGTGGAGGTGGGTCCCTATCTGACAGACAACGTAATGCAGGAGCTCAACTATCAAGTCGATGAAGAGCAGCAGGATCCCGCTCAAGTGGCGCATCGGTTCTTGCAGGAAAAAGGGTTGCTTCATTAAAACCATAAAACGTGAATTTCCGGATTCACGTTTTTATTTTTATCAATTATGCATTTTAGATATAGATCGGTGGTTGCTCCATGCCAAAGCTCCATGTCGACGATTCTAGATTGTACCGATTCCATTCAAGGCGCCTGCTCCTTACCCCAGAATGATGCCGAAAAACAGGCTCCGGGCCGCACTCTGTATAGCCGGGTCAAGAGCTTGAAACATAAATTTTCTCCGCTACGCATGAAATTATACTATTATGAGCGAACAGCAACAGTCTTTTCCAAAAGAACTTTTGTGTTTTTAGAGAAAACTTTTTTCTTGTATAACTCTTGCTTGCATGTTAAAATAAATGATATTTAAATTCTGTGGTAATTAAGTTAGAGGGGGAAATTTTCACAATGGAGTTTTTGGAAAGTATTGTTGATGGAGTCAACAGCATTCTTTGGGGCTATGTCTTGATTTACGCCTTGGTCGGAGTCGGAATTTTCTTTACCGTCTACCTCGGTGCGCCTCAATTCATTCGGTTCGGTCCTGCCGTTCGTCAGGTATTCGGTCGCTTGTACAAAGAGCATCCCACCGATCGCGACGGTAGATCGATTTCTTCATTCCAGGCTCTCGCCGTAGCTATCTCCGCTCAGGTCGGCACCGGGAACGTGGCCGGAGTTGCCACTGCGATTATGTCCGGTGGCCCAGGTGCTATTTTGTGGATGTGGGTGAGCTCCCTTTTCGGTATGGGTTCTATTTTTGCCGAAGCGATCTTGGCTCAACGATATCGCGAAGAAGTGTCCGGTCGATTTGTGGGCGGTCCCGCTTTCTATATTTCCAAGGGCTTGAAAAAGAAGCTCGGTGAAACAACGTCTCGTTTCTTGGCCGCCTTTTTCTCCGTTGCCATTATTCTTGCGCTCGGTTTCATCGGCACGGCCGTGCAGTCGAACTCGATCGCTTCCGCTGCGGAAAATGCATTCGGACTCTCCCCATTGGTGGTGGGCGTCGCCATCGCCGTCTTTGCCGGTTTGATCTTCATCGGGGGTATTCACCGCATTGCCAACTTCGCACAGTTGGTCGTGCCGGGGATGGCCGTAGTCTACATACTCTGTGCTATATTCATTCTCTTTACCTATCATGAGCATATCATTCCGATGATTTCTCACATCATTACGGGCGCCTTCAATCCGGAAGCCATCGGTGGCGGTGCCCTGGGTATCACCATGAAAGAAGCCGTGCGCTTCGGTATCGCCCGCGGCCTCTTCTCCAACGAGGCCGGTATGGGGTCGACACCGCATGCGCATGCTACCGCCTTGGTTGCCCACCCGGTCTTGCAAGGCTTTACCGCTTTCATCGGCGTCTTTGTAGATACGATTCTCGTATGCACTTCCACCGCGCTCATCATCCTGCTCACCGGAGCCGATCAATTGGGTCTTGCCGGTGCCTTGGTGACACAGGAAGCCTTCCATATCGCATTTGGACATTGGGGCCCGAAATTGATTGCCGTTTGTCTGACATTCTTCGCTTTCACCACCATTATCGGTTGGTATTATTTCGGAGAGTCGAATATTCGCTACTTGTTCCGCGGTAAAACCATGTTGAGCATCTATCGCGTCTTGGTACTTTGTTTCATTGTCGCCGGTACATTGGGCAAGGTCGACCTCGTTTGGAATATGAGCGATATGTTCAACGGCATCATGGTCATCCCCAACTTGATTGCATTGATCTTGCTGCACAAAGAGATCAAACAAGTCCTGCGCGACTATGATGAAAAGCGCCAGCACGGCGTTCCCATCTACGATTACGAACAGTAAAGAAGCAAGGAAGATTTTTCTTCCTTGCTTTTTCATTGGCATTTTTTCTAGCGAATAGTGCAGCCCAACACTTTCTCCAATTGTCGTAAGCCCCACGTATGCTCCGCTTCGTCAAAGCTTGCCACTGCGTCTTTCAATACATCCACTTCATACATCAATTGCCTGGCGTGCAAAGCAGTATAGAGAATACAGATATGCGTGCAGACTCCGGCCAACGCCAATTTTCGAATCCCCTTCTCCCGCAAGTACAAGTCCAAATCGGTTCCGTAGAAACCGTCATACCGCCTCTTTTTCACCACGATATCCGTTTCCTCCGTGCAGGCTTGCAGTTCCGGAATTCGCTCCGCTCCCCACGTTCCCGCTAAAGCATGAGGAGGAAACATTTGGAACTCGGCATCTCCCAAAGAGTGTTGATCTTCCACCCAAATGATTGCTCCGCCTCGATGGCGATAATTTTCTATTTCTTGCAGAATGCTCTTCACAATCTTTCGGCCGCTTTCTCCGCAACTCAAGACGCCTTGGTCAGCAATAAAATCATTGAGCATATCCACTACCAATAAAGCTTCTTTCATGTCCCTACCTCCTGATAAAACAAAAAGAAGGCATACGCCTTCTTTGAATTATTGCAATTCGCTGGTACAGTGCGGACAACGTGTCGCACCGATCGGAATCATCGTCTTGCAGAACGGACATTCTTTTTCCGTCGGAGCCTCTTCCGGTTCCGGTTTGCGCAACTTCATCAAGCCTCTAAGCACCAAGAAAATAACAAATGCTACAATCAAGAAATCAATTACATTATTGATGAATACGCCGTACTTGATGACTGGAGCACCTGCTGCTTCGGCAGCAGCCAAATTGGCATATGTTTTCTTGTCCAGAGAAATATACAAGTCTTTAAAATTGACGCCCGCCATCAAAAGTCCAATGGGTGGCATAATAATGTCACTGACAAAGGAGCTGACGATCTTCCCGAAGGCCGTCCCCATGATAACACCGACTGCCAAATCAATGACATTACCGCGAGAGATAAAAGCTTTAAAATCATTCCACATTTTCAAACACCACCTATTCTTTTCTTTTATTTTACCTCTTTTTGTTTATGCATACAAGAGGGAAATAAAAAAGGCCAAAAGGCCTATGGTGGGCGATGACAGGATCGAACTGCCGACATCCTGCTTGTAAGGCAGGCGCTCTCCCAGCTGAGCTAATCGCCCATGGTGACCCGTGGGGGAATCGAACCCCCGATACCGCCGTGAAAGGGCGGTGTCTTAACCGCTTGACCAACGGGCCATGGCTCCCTGAGTAGGACTCGAACCTACGACCGATCGGTTAACAGCCGATTGCTCTACCAACTGAGCTATCAGGGAATGGAACAAGAATAATTATACTTGCTTTCCTAAAAAAAAGCAAGTGTTTTTTCGAAATACTTTTGGAAGATCAAGCACATATTTTTATTGATCAACGGATGAAAATTCGTTTACATTTTGTTATACTAGAAAAAGTTAGGAGGTTTATAATGAAAAGAAATTCTATTCTCATTTGTATTTTTGCCTCTTTGTTGGCATTGCTTGTAGCTGTCGGCTCTCTCTATTTCGGCTCGGTCACGGTAGCAACAAGCTCTGTCAGTGAAGTTATCTTGGCTCATATGCACTTGGGTATGACTGATAATTTGACGGCGGATACGGTAGTCTGGACGATCCGTGCTCCCCGAGTGATTTCCGCTTTTTGTGTGGGAGCGGTGCTGGCGACCAGCGGTTTGGTCATGCAGACCCTGACGAGAAATCCGCTTTCGGAGCCTTATATTTTGGGTGTTTCGGCAGGCGCTTCTGCCGGTGCGGTTTCCGCGATTATCTTGGGTTGGTTCGCTTTTGTCGGCTCCGGGTCGGTGTACGTAGCTGCTTTCCTCGGCGCCATGCTCGCTATGGCCACTGTTTTGTTGCTCTTAGGGAAAAGCAATAACCCTGTCTACCTGGTTTTATTGGGCATGGGAGTCAACGCCTTTTTCGGTGCCGTCACCACATTGCTGATCTACTCTTCCAACAATGAAGCCCAAGTACGTTCGGCGATGTTTTGGCTCGTCGGCTCTCTTTCCGGGCTGACTTGGCGAGATGCGGCACTGATTTTCGGTTCCATGCTGGTTTGGCTGTTTCTCGTCGCACTCTATCGTAAAGATCTCAATTTATTGTTAATGGGGCGAGACACGGCCCAGCAGCTCGGCTTGAATGTTCGTCAACTGCAATGGCTATTCATTTGTCTTTCGTCCTTGGTCATCGCAGTGATGGTTGCCAAGACCGGCGTCATCGGTTTTATCGGCTTGATCGTCCCTCATATCGCCAAGCGGCTGGTCGGACCGACCCATGGCATTATGCTGGTGCTCTGCTCCTGTATGGGCGGTTTGCTGCTGACACTGGCAGATACCGTTGCCCGTTCGTTATTTCGACCGGAAGAGCTTCCCATCGGAATCTTGACTGCCTTTATCGGTGCGCCTCTCTTTGTGGCACTCATTCGTAAAGCATATGGAGGTGTCCGCTGATGTGGGAAATAAAAGATTTGCGTTACCAAGTAGGCGACAAAGCCATCCTCAACGGGGTAACATTAACACTGCCGGTCGGGCAAAGAATTGGTATTATCGGGCCGAATGGCTGTGGCAAAACCACATTTTTAAAGCATTTGTACGGGGCACTACCGGCGCATGATGCGGTTCTTTTGGACGGCAAGACCATCCAAAGCTATGCCCCCAAAAAGCTGGCTCAAAAATTAGCCGTCTTGGGCCAATTTGCAGATGACACCGAACCCGGGCTACGGGTAGAAGATGTGGTGCTGATGGGACGTTATCCCTACACCGAACGCTTTATGGGCTACAGTCACCATGATCGCGAAATTGCGGAAGCCTGTATGGCTCAGACAGGAGTGACCATCCTTCGGAACCGCATACTGGACACGCTTTCCGGCGGTGAAAAACAACGCGTCATGATCGCCCGCGCAATGACACAGGAACCGCAATACCTGGTTTTGGACGAACCCACCAACCACTTGGATGTCTGTTATAAATTGGAGCTGATGAAATTGATCACCGCCTACCGGGGCACGGTAGTGGTAACGCTCCACGATCTGGATTTGGCGTATCGCTATTGTGACGCAGTTGCCATCCTCAAACAAGGTCACTTGATCGCGTATGGTCCTCCACAAGAATCGATGACCGCAGAACGACTAGAGGAAGTATTCGAGGTTCCGTTCCGAATCTTTACCCACGAAGGCGAACATTATGTCGTCATGGCATAGACGTTGTATTTTATTTTGTTGAAGGGGTGTATTTATGAAGAAAAAACTACGTGCCGCAATATGCATGGCCGTCCTCGGATTGAGCTTCTACGCAGGAACAGCGTCAACGCAAGCCGAATCGGGATTCGATATTGAAACCAATGATATTTATCTCACACTGGCCAATCATTCGGATCAACATATTCCGGTTCAATTCGCCGCTCAATCAAATCAAGGTTGGGTATTGCTCAACACACAAGGACAACCGCTTAATGATACTATTTATAAGGATATCAGTCTCCTCTTGAAAATAGAGAAAATGGATGGCGATCCTAAATCCGCTACATATCAAACCCATCTCTATAACGAGGTGAAGTATATGATCGAAGAGGGGCTCGTCCCCGTTAAAGAGTCACGCGGAATCGGCTTTGTCAATTCTGATGGCCAAGTTATTGTACCGTCCATCGCCGATCGTAGAACTTGGTGGCATGATAATCGGGTAAATATCGATACGGGCAATATGTACATCTCTTACGACAAAGAAGGCCATGAATTAGGACGAGTCGATAAAAAAGTTTATCATGGTTTTACCTTAGAAGATCGATTTGACGTTCCTTTGAAGCCGAATCAGAGCTTCAAAGGCGTGGACCCTGCCAATAGAGTTCATTTTGCCGAAAAACAGAAACATGGCCTGATGAATATGGACGGCAGTCTCATTTTTACTCCTCAATATAAAGACATCGTTTTTGTGAATAAAAACAGCTATTGGGTAAAAAAGGATAAAGAGTACGCCTTGGTCGATTTAAACGGCAAGGAAATCTCTCCGAATCATTACACCTTTGTGTCGAAATATACGGACGGAAGAGCAGCCGTCCAAGGCAAACACAGCCATCAGCGGTATGCCTATATCGACGAGAAGGGCAATCTTTTAACCAAGTATGACTATATTTCTGTTCAAGCGTATAGTGAAGGATTGGCAGCTGCTACGCTCGCTCATGAAAGAGGAAATACCAAGTCCGTGTACTTGGACCGAAATGGACAAGAGGTATTTGGTATGCCGCACAAAGACATCCTCCCATTCAAAAACGGCTTGGGTGGATTTAAACGCGAAGTAAAGTCCGGATTTTTGGGCAGTTTAATGCAAATCGGTCTAAGTTTAGCTTTTGGTGGCATGGCTCAACTTGGCCCGGACCATCACGAAACGAAGATTGGCGTTTACGACAGAACCGGTAAAGAAATATTGGATGGCAAAGACGATGCTGTCATTTTCATTCCCAGCAAATCTCCTCAATACTTCATCCGCTATAGAGACAACAAAGCCTATCTAACGAATCTTCAAGGAGAGGATATTTTTGAAGCGCTCAATATTACCGCTTTTGCCAATAAGAAAGGCTTCTTATTCACTACGGACCAAAACAAAATGGGTGCTTACTTAATAGATGAGCACCGCATTACCATTCCGGCTCGTTATCCCAAATTGGAGGATATCTATTCCGATCGCTTCATTTACTATGAAGATGACAACCATCTCGGCATCATGGATCAATATGGAAAACGACTGACACCTGCGATTTATAAAAAAATCGGTCGCTACAGCATCGGCTATGTAGTGGCTCAGGATCAACAAAAACATTTCGTCGTGCTTGACCTGGAGGGTCAAATTGTCTCCACGCTTCCCGCCGATGTAGAGGATACGGGGCTCGTATATGATGGTACTTTGCCGGTTAGAGTAAAAGGCAAATGGGGTCTCATGGACATTCATGGAAACTACTTGACAAAGCCGATATACAAACAACTCAATTTCGTCTAAACATAAAGGCACTTGCTGATGCAAGTGCCTTTTCTGTTTTATAATCTACATTTATTTTACAAAAACTTGAATGGTTTGCCCATGCGGTTTGGATAAATCCATTTCTTCCGCCAAATTTGCCAACGTAGCATTGAGATCCGTATCTTGTGCTACTTGTACTTCAAACATTTGCCCAGGTTGGTAGTATACATTGGTACCTTTCATGAAAAGGCCGCCCACCAAAGTCACCGCCACTGCAACCGCTACGGCTCCCCCATCCGACTTCCCTTTGGCTTCTACCACTCCGTGCACAGGTACATCGATACCGTTTACTGTTTTTACGTATGGAATATTGAACTCCAAGCGACCTTTACGACCAAGCAATCCGTTCTTGCGTGCTTTGGTAATATGTCCGGTCACTTCTTCTCCTTTGCGAATGACGATGACGTCATTAATCATCAAGTTGTCTACTGTACGCAATCTAAAAGTGTTACCTTCTTTGCTTTTCTTGGAGCTAATCGGATCCAAAAGTTCCAATTGAATCTTGGTGCGGAATATATACATGTCCCCGTGCAACATTGGAAACTTGAACCTTTTGCACCAGAGTGCTTTCTGCCACAGGAGTTTGTTGACTCATTTCCGCAGCCAGCACCATGGGTACAACGCCCCCGCTGATCATGGTAGCACAAAGAACTGCTGACATTAATTTCGTAAGCTTTTTCATATGAATCCTCCTCTAGATCCAATTTTATTTTTAAACGAAATCATTATATCATAATATTCTCATCATTTGTCATTCTAATTTTCATCCCTCGATATGCTATATAGCTATCCTTTCTCATGCAAGAAAAAAGTCGGTCTCCCGACTTTAATAACTAAATCAATGCATTTAATTAAACACACCGGCTTGAGTAAATAGTATCCACAATACGGCCGTAACCACAATTAGGGAAATCAATACTTTCATGGATGTGCCGATGAATTGACCGATCGCAGCACTCCATGCGATGCGTTGAGCCATTTCGGTATTGCGAGCTTGGTAGTAAACACCCGCATAGGTGGCCGCAAACACGCCGGCCACGACGCCGAGAAGAGAACCCACCACGGGAAAAATACCGCTGCCCAACATGCCGCCGATAATTCCGCCTGCCACGGCAATCAGTTGCAGCTTGATACCCCCTTTTTCGCGACGTATCCCTAACATCCCCGCCAAAAACTCTATGATTTCACCGAGAATCAATGCTCCAACCAGCCATATCGTTTGCGTCATACTCAAAATCGTGAAATGACTGAACAGCCCGAAAACGACAAGAATAAGCATCATTCCGTAATTCCCCGGCAAGCCCATCGAGGTTGCAAAAAAACAACATATCAACAGAAAAATCAGTGCTAATTGTATAAACATCTACTTACTCCTTTAATGCGGTTGCCGCCAACGCAGCAGGTAATTTTCCCACATGGTCAATACTTTTTGCAATACCAAACCAATAAAAGCCAGCAACAGTACACAGGCCATCAACGATGTAGTCAGCATCAAATCTCCATAGTGGAGAATAAGAGCACCGAGGCCCGTATCGGCAGCAATCATTTCCGCTGCGACCAAGAGAACTAAACCCGTACCGGTCGCCAAACGAAGGCCGGCAAATATGGACGGAACAATAGCGGGAACGAGAATCTTCCTCAGGAAATACATCCGAGACACCGGATATATAGCCACTACTTCATAATAAATCCGCGGGACATGATCAATACCTTCCATGGTCGTCAAAAAAACAGGAAAAAGCGCTCCCAACGCAATCACTACATATTTCGGCACCTCGCCAATCCCCAGCCACAATATAATCAAGGGCAAGATAGCTATTTTGGGGATGGGATATAGAAAATGTATCCAGGGTTCCAAGGCGGCGCGCCAATTCCTGTGCGTACCGCAAAGTAGCGCAGCGAAAATCCCGATCATGCTACCGGCACCGACCCCCACCAACCATCTTCTTGCGGAAGCCAGCAAGGCCGAACTCAACTCGTGCCCCATCAGACGAATCAGTTCTGCGAAGATCGCCGTAGGTGCCGGCAAGTACAGCGCCGGAACCCAAGCACCACGGGCCGCAATCTCCCAAGTACCGATCACGATTATCACACCCAACCAGGCGATATACTTTGTCCCATGCGGTTGTGAATGCTCCAAACGATATTCCACTTCCCGATTTATATTTATCTTTTCACTGTCATTCACGGTTCTATATTTCCTCTCATACGCAAATCGGCCTCGGTACGAATCAACTCCCATATATCCTCTTCCAAAGCAGCGATTTCTTCTCGATATTCAGGCTGCCGTCTTTGTGCCGGCGGAATCGATATTTCGCGGTGTGCGATAATTTCTCCCGGCCGATGCGAAAACACCCAAATTCGATCCGCCAAGTGTACCGCTTCCGGAATATGATGTGTCACATACAATGTTGCCGGTCGGAATATCTCCCGATATCGAATCAATTCTTCTTCCATCAAGCGCCGTGTCTGTGCATCCAAGGCAGAAAACGGTTCATCCATGAGCAGAAGATCCGGCTCCGTCACCCAAGCGCGAGCAATACCGACGCGCTGGCGCATCCCTCCCGAAAGAGTTTCCGGATAAGCATCTGCAAACTCTTCCAGCCCCATGAACGCCAATCTTTCGGTAATCCGCTTTTCTTTGTCTCCACTCGACAATTCCGTGCTTTCCAAGGCAACCGCCACATTCTCGCGCACGGTCAACCAAGGAAACAGTCCTCCTTCTTGGAAGACCATCGCAGTACGAGGTGTACGTTGCATGCCGCACCAATACAAACGACCGCTCGTAGGTCGCTCGAGTCCTGCCGCCAACTTCAGCAATGTCGATTTTCCGCAACCGGACGGCCCTACCAACACGACAAATTCCCCTGCCCGAACCACTTCATGAATCGTATTCAAGGCATGGGTATTGCCGGCCTGAGCCGGATATATTTTACTTACATTCTCCAAACAAAATTCCATTATTCAAAAAGCGAGGATTGTTCCCATACTTCCATTTCACCGGGAGCATCGCCAAAGATTCGTTGCATGCCTTGTCTGGTGACCAAAAACGTTCCCGCCGATTTCCGACATTCGTCTTCATTGAAAATCGGCAAAACCTCCTTGCCATCTGCCCGCCGATAACCGCTGGCATAATTTCGCAATGTCGATTCGGGAACTTGCCAACGCTTTTTTGCTTCCATTAAGGTCATTACTTCATCAATGGCTTTCATTCCTCTACTCCTTCCTGCCTCATTATAGCATGCGCTTTTATTTCACTCAGCTGTTGCTATTGCCAAGATATCTCTTGTCCTAAATGCCAAGAATAGATAATTTTTCGTTTGATCGGCTTTTGCCAGATTCGCTGTGCGGCATAGGCATACAGCTCCAATTGGCGCTGATAGCGTTCCTGCAACACCTGCAAATCCGTCACTCGATCCGTTTTGAAGTCTAAAATTGCTAACCCGTCATCCTCACTGAATACGCAGTCAATCACACCTTGGAGGAAAACTTTCTCATCATCGAGCGGCACATCGAAAACTTGGCCAGCCGGAATGAGGATACTGAAAGGACATTCCTGCAAGGCAAATTCTGCTCGGCAAAGCCGCTGACAGGCATCGCTCTGCGCCCACTGCCAAAGCCGCTGTACGGAAATCATCTTCCTTTCCTCGGCTGTAATATATCCGTCTCGTACTGCGGCTTCCAATTGCGCCCGCAAACCATCCTCCGTCATATCACGCCAATCAATGTGCTCCATCATACGGTGAATCAATGTCCCATATTGCAAGCCCCCGAATGCATTTGCCTCGTCCGCCAATAAAAATGCAGGTGCTTTTTGCAAGGAGGTCATCGCCGGAGGCCGTTCCACTTCATCTTCCTCCGTTTTCGCCAGCAACCGGGGTTCTCTCCATGAATCCCCCTCGGGCAAAGGCTCTCTCTGTGAAGATCCTTCCACAAATTCCGGCAAATCATAGCCGATGCGAAGTTCTCCGGGCCGATGGGTCACCTCGGTGACGGTGACTTTGGCAGGCAACTCCGTCGCCGCTCCATGAGAGTAGTTCCAGCTCAATCTCTCCGCCAACTTTGCCGGCAAAAACTCCCCAGTCTTTTCGCCTTGGTACACTGCCCGCATGAAGTGGTCCTTTTCCACCGGCTCCCATTCCCGTTCCGGCTCTGCCGGCTCTACCGGCAATAGCTGCAAGGACCAACGGCCTTCTTGATTTGGACAAGGGGCTACCGTCTCTTCCCAGTGCGCAGCAGTGTCATGATGTTGAGCCAGTGCGGACAAAATCCAGTCCAGGTACGATTTTGCCTGGCCTCCCTCCCGATCTCCGGCGCGCTCTTTGAGCTGATTCTCCTTGTTGCGTAGATAACCATAGATATACAATTTGTCTCTGGCTCTCGTCATGGCCACATACAACATACGTTGCTCTTCCGCTTTCATTTCCATTTGCAAGCGTTGGCGTAGCAAAAGATACGGCAAAGTCGGATAACGCATCTCACTCTCTGCCTGATATAATTGGATGCCGATGCCCATTTCCCGATGCAATAGAATCGGTTGTGTAAAATCCCGTTGGTTGAATTTTTTCTCGGTATTTGCCAAAAAGACGACCGGAAACTCGAGCCCCTTGCTTTTATGAATGGTCATTAGACGAACTACATCTTCGCCCTCGCCGATGACGGAAGGTATGCCCAAGTCCGTTCCCTCGTCTTTCAATTGTTCGAAAAACGCCAAAAATGGTGGCAATCCCCCTCCTAAGTTTTCATCAAATTCTACCGCACGACGATACAGAGCCTCTAAATTGGCCGCTCTTACTTTTCCGCCGGGAAGTCCGCTTACATAAGCGATATAGCCAGTATTCTCATATATTTTGCGCAGTAGGGTTGCCACCGGCACTCGGGCGGCCTCTTCATGCCAAGACCGATACCACAACAAAAATCGGCGTGTGCGTTCCTGCACCCGGGCCTCACCATACCCCTGTTCCAGCCACTGCGGAATAATTTCAAAAAAGGATTTTGTTTCATCCTTACGAACCAACAAACGGAGATGTGCCAAATCTCGTTCATTCCAACCGACCAAAGGCGAGCGAAGCACTGCCGCCACGGCCAAATCTCGACGGGAGTTATCGACAATAGCAAGCAGAGCCATCATGACCTGCACCTCGATTGCCTGAAAATATCCGCCTGCCTGCTCAGCAAAAACGGGGATACCGGCCCGACGAAACTCCTCGACGAAAACATCCGCATCCGCTTTCAAAGAGCGCGCCAACACCACAATATCTCGCCAAGCTAGCGGCGTAAATCTCCCATCCTTTTGCTGTACCCGTTGACCACTTTCCTTGAGCCGGAGAATCTCTTTGGCAATGGCAGCAGCCTGTGCTCGTGCAGCGGTTACATCATCATCGATCGCTTCTTCTTCCTCTTCCTTGTACAGAAGGCGCACGTCCACATTCCCTCCGACCCATTCCTGCGGCGGGTTTTCGACCAGGCGACCGGGATACAACGCCTCTCTGTCCCCATAATCCATCTCGGCATACGGCTTGCGCATAATCTGTCGAAATACATAATTGGTGGCCGCCAGAATATTCTCATGGCTGCGAAAATTGCGTGCCAAATCAATCCGTCGATGCAAGGCCTCCGGACTGCTTTCATAAGATTCGTATTTCTCTAAAAAAATCGTCGGATCCGCCATCCGAAAACGATAAATGCTCTGCTTGACATCGCCTACCATGAAACGATTGTCCGCACGAGAAACCAAGGCAGCAATCAGCTCTTGCACTCCATTCGTATCCTGATATTCATCCACCATGACCTCGGCATACTCCGCTGCAATCTCTCGCGCCGTCTCCGAAGGCATCGGACATTGCGGTGTAGAACTCGGATCCAACAGCAGGGAAAGCGTCAAGTGCTCCAGATCGCTGAAATCAATCATCCGTGCATCTCGTTTGGCTTGGGCAAATTGAGCCGAGAATGCCTTCGTCAACCGCACCAACATCTGCACATCATTGCGAGCCTCAACCATATCCGCTTGCCATTGTCCGGGATCGATCGCCAGAAAACCGTCTCGCCAGGAGTTGACCATTTCTTTGAAACTTTCACGCACCGACTTGGCTTCATCCTTCAATTGCTTTTGCGCTTCATCGGCAATTTTTCCGCCGGGCCAGCGTGCAAATGCATGTCCCTGTAGTAGCGCATAACGCTCCGACCACCCCGAGCAGGTCACCAAGGCCTCTGCCAGAGCGGCATCTTGCGCCAGGACTTCGACGGCTTTGACGATATTGCTATTGGACATATCCCGGCTCAGGATACTCTGCATATCTCTCAACAACTCCGGAAAGGGAGAAAAGTCCAGATTCCACTTCCATTCCGTCGTTTGCAAATCCGCTGCGGTGCCGGAAATTTCTCCGTAGGTATCTGCCAAATGATCCAACCAATCTTCCGGAAAAGGCAGACTGCGACTGTATTCATACATCTGTAAAATGTAGGTCCGCAGCGGATCATCTCCGCTACGACGTCGAAACGCATCCGTTAATCGCAAAAAATCCGGATGGCCTTCTTCATAAAACTCCGCCAACACTTCGTCCAACACTTTGACTTGCAGTAGAGCTGTCTCGGTAGGCTGTGCTTGACGATATGTCGGATCCAAGTCCAAGCGATAAAAATATTTGCGAATCAAACCGGTGCAAAATGCATGTATGGTCGAAATTTGCGCAGACCCCAAGAGAGCCAATTGCCGTTCAATACGAGGCGAAGGATCTTTGGCCTCAGCGGCGGCCAGGGCAGCCCCCACCCGAGACCGCATTTCTCCTGCGGCAGCACGTGTAAAGGTCATGACCAATAATTGATTGATATCTATTGGATTTTTTTCATCCAAAAGACGCCCGACGATTCTCTCTACCAGAACGGCAGTCTTGCCGGATCCGGCCGCAGCAGAGAGCAGCAAATTGGCCCCTCGACTCTGAATGGCCTCTGTTTGCTCCTTAGTCCAAGCCATATTCTGCTCCCTCCTCCACATGTTTCTCGATTTCTTGCAAGGCTTCTTCTTCGCTTATTTTGCGAAGGAATCGCCAATCATTACCGGCCAGTCCGGGATCAAAACCGCACAACATACGGTACTGGCAATACTTGCATGCGCCTCCGGCCGTATCGTAGATCGGTGTAATATCGACACAGCCACCCAAGATTTCCGCACATAAGCGGGGCAGCATTTCCACTACATAGGTCGCCAAATTCCGCAATGTTCTCTCATCGGCCACTTTGCTCGCTTTGCTGAATGTGCCGTCTTTCTTGATTTGAACCGGCAAAAAGGATAATTCCGTATCCTGATCAATATGCGCCAAGACCTCCCGATCTCCCAAGAAAAACCCTTGCGCTCGCAAGGCTTTGACCAGGTATTCACGCCGTTCCTCTTCCGACATGGGCCGATTCGTGGTATGGACTTCGTCTCGGACATATACGTACATGATTCCTGCCGGGACGGACTTGCCTTTTTGTATCAGTGCAACATGCAGGTATGTCGCCAATTGCAAACGCAAGCCATAGTAAATATCTGCAACGGAAACCGTGGTATTTCCCGTTTTATAGTCAATGATCAGGTAATAATCCCGGCCGCTTTGCTCATCATGATACACATCTAGGCGATCAATCGTCCCGACCAAGTTGAACTTGATGCCATCCACTTGGCCCAAGTTGATTTGAAAGGGTTTTTCCAATGCCGTCGTCGCAAACTCCCCTTTTCCCGACCACTCTTTCAGCCGCTCTACGGTCCTCACCAAAGTGCGATCCAATTGCCGGCGGATATTGCGATGGCGTGCATCCGACCCCAAAATCTCATTGGCCATCCGCGGAGCCAGAAGATCGGTAATCGCTTGCGCTTGCTCGGCAATTTCAGCCGGCGAAAGGTCTCGCCACTGCCGCCCCTCCTGCAAAAGCTTATCTCCAAAATGCGCCAAGCCGGCATGCAAGTACGTTCCTATATCTGCAGCATCCAACTTCGCCTCGGCCAATTCAT
>JAEZZT010000117.1 GCA_023418435.1 Bacillota bacterium
CTTACGGGGCGCTCTTGGGAACTGCCAAAAAAGTATTCCGTGGTTGTATCAATTTCAAGCAGGGGGCATCCGGTTCGGTGGGCAACGAAGAGGATTATGCCATTTTGTTGAGCCCTCGGGCTAAAAATATTTCCCTACCTTTGTTATTGTGCACGGAAGACGATGTCCAAGGAAATCACGCCTCCAGTGCAGGACAAATGGACAAAGAAAAATTGTTTTATTTGCAGAGTCGTGGCTTTTCCGCAGAAGCGGCCAAACGGATTATCGTGGAATCGATGGTTCGTCCGGTGATCGATCGAATTGCCAGAGACGACTTGCGTGAAGCCGTTTTGTTAGCAGTAGGAGAGAAGATGAAGGGATCTCATGAATAAGAATATCTGCGATGATTTTCCGGTATTTCGCAATCAATCTCCGGATGTACCGAAATTAATTTATTTTGACAATGCGGCTACCACTCAAAAGCCGGACTATGTATTGCAAGCATGGCAGCGCTATAACAGTTCCTCGCACGGCAATCCGCATCGGGGGGCGCATCGTTTGGCGACAGCCGCTTCCGAAGCTTATGAGGGAGCCAGAGATACCGTAGCGGATTTTATCGGAGCCAAGCGTGAGGAAGTTATCTTTACACGCAGCACCACGGAAAGTCTGAACCTGGTCGCTCGCTCCTATGCGGAACCTCGCTTGCAGCCGGGAGACAAGATCGTCATTACCATTGCGGAGCATCATGCCAACTTGGTTACTTGGCAACGAGTGGCCCAACGCACGGGTGCCGTGTTGGAGTATATCTACATCGATGAGGATGGGCATTTTTGCGAAGCGGATATGGCCAAAATCGATGCGCGTACCAAGATCGTCGCCTTTGCCCAAGTGAGCAATGTGTTGGGCATGAAGGTGCCGGTTCGTGAGTTCATTGAACGTGCGCATGCGCATGGTGCCGTAGTCGTGCTCGACGGTGCCCAATCCGTGCCTCACATGGCAGTCGATGTCAAAGAGTTGGATTGCGATTTCTTTGCCTTTTCCGGGCATAAAATGATGGCTTCGACCGGCATCGGCGTTCTCTATGGCAAAGAACGTCTGTTGGCGGAGATGGAACCGTTTAACTTGGGCGGAGATATGATAGAATATGTACAGGAGCAGGAAACGACCTTCAATACATTGCCGTATCGCTTCGAAGCGGGGACGCCGAATGTAGAAGGCGCAGTTTCCCTGCAAGCGGCCATAGAATATATTCGCTCAATCGGTTTGACTGCCATCGGAGAGCATGAAGCGCGTCTCACTCGTTTGGCGTTGGAGGGCATGAAAGAAATTCCCCATATTCACTTGATCGGTTCGCATGATCCGGAAGAAAAATACGGAGTGATCACGTTCTTGGTGGACGGTGTCCATCCTCATGATGTGGCGACAATTTTGGATCACTACGGCATTGCCATTCGTTCGGGGCATCATTGTGCGCAACCCTTGGGAGCTTTTCTCCGAGCGCCTGCCAGCAATCGCGTCAGCTTCTATCTTTATAACACCGAAGAAGAAGTTCGTTACTTCTTGTCCGTGTTGCCCAAAGTGAGAGAGCGAATGGGTTTATAAAGAAAGGACTATTATGGATTTACAACAACTGTATACCGAACTCATTCTGGAACATAATCAAAGCACCAGAAACAAACGTGAATTGCCTCATGCCACCGTGAGTGAACATGGGCATAATCCGAATTGCGGTGATGATATTACCATCCAAGTGCAGATTGAGGACGGAATACTGAAAGATTTATCTTACACGGGACAGGGATGTGCCATCAGCCAAGCTTCGACATCCATGATGATCGATCTTTTGAAAGGTCGTAGTGTGGAGGAAGCTTTGGAATTGGTTTCTCTCTTTTTGCAAATGATCAAGAGGGAGGTATCCGATCCGGAGGAGTTGGAACAATTGGAGGAAGCGATCGTCCTGCAAAATATTTCCAATATGCCGGCCCGTGTCAAATGTGCCGTATTGGCTTGGCATACTTTGCAACAAGCGTTACAAGAAAAACAGCCTTGATTTGATTCAAGGCTGTTTTGTTTCACTTCAATTGTTTTTGAGATTAAGATAGGAAGAAGGAAAGTATAGTTCTCCCTGGGCTTCGATTTGCGAACCGAAGGCGGTGGGGCTGAAGGCAAAAACAGGCGGCGCCTGCATGCGTTTGGCCACGGCCAAGCCCTTGTACATTCTCCACCAACGCTCCATATCGGCGATGAAAGAAGATTTGTCCGGGAATAAACGGTCGATAGCCAGTGATGTGCCCAACACATCTGCAAGATCACCGGCGAGGTAATGTTCGAGTGTGGTCGCAAGATCCGGGTGTTCCGGATGATCCACCCAATAGCGGAACAGATAGTCGTGATAATCATAGACGAGCGGATCTCCCAGTCCTTTTTCCACGGCTTGTGCCGGCGATAACTCGGCACTGGGCTGCATCGTGAAAATCGTGTCGGGAAGTGCTTGGCCGCCGTAGATGCGAGTGTTGATTTCAGCCGCCGTTTGCTTTACTTCATACTTCCAAAGGTCACCCAAGACGGCATGCGCACCGGAGATATCTCCATACATGGTGCCGTAGCCGATGGTGAACTCCGTTTTGTTGCCGTTGCAGGTAAATACAGCTTGGCGCATGGCTGCCAGGCCTGCCAGAATTCGCGTCGAACGATCGCGCGCCTGTACATTTTCCAACATGAAGGAAGTGAGTTCATGAGGTGCAACGACAGCCAATTCCGTTTCCAATTGAGTTTTGGTGAACGCAATGGATTCATGAATGGGCACCGTAATGTAGGGGACCGCCAACTTTTCCGCCAAATGGGCGGCAATCGACTTGGTCGTCGTGGAATTATATGGCGAGGGCATGTTTACCGCCAATATTTTATCGGTAGGAAAAATTTGCCTATGCAAAAGCAAATTCAAAGCAGAGTCGATGCCGCCGGATAGACCGATCACGACATTTGCGATTTGTTGGCGTTGATAAAATTCCTGCAACGCAAAACAAAGCGGAGCATGGGGAGCTATGCTCGCAGCAACAGCCGGCTCGTTGGCGGAGAAAACTCCCTCGCTGAATTGGCTGATCCGTTGTTGATTGTTTCCTGACCAACCGTCATGCGTAAAGAAAAGATGTCCCTTATCCTGTAAACCCAAGGCGGAAATCATCAAGCCCCGAGAGGGAATGAATTTTCGGCAATAGGGTGAATCCTTGTAAAAGGGCTCATGGGAAAAGTAAATGGGCGTCACATTGTCGGGAAAGGACTGTTGAGTGCGATGGTATAAAAAGAAGGATTCCTGCTCTCCGGTAATAGTATATTGATCTTCCGCTACGTACTCCACTTTCCCTTGGGAAAGTACGACAAATTGGGAATGCGTATTCCCGTTTTGTGTGCTGACGATGCGCAGATGTTGGAATTGTCGGGCCAATTGCAGCCAATAGCGATAGCAATCTTCCCGGTAATGTCCGTTGTCGGCCAGAGAAGCGGTTGCAAAACCGGAAATGGCATCCGGCGGTAGAATGACTAGATCGGCACCTCGGGACGAGGCTTCTTCCAGTAAAGGTAACAAGCGCTCATAATTGGTGGCCGGTTGGGCTTGTACAAAGCGATGTATTGCGAAAAAAATATTCATATCGTTCCTCCTTGGCTATTATTATATCCTACTTTGGATAGAAAGATAGATAGAAGAATTTGAATTCAGTTAAAAGCATATTCGGCGATGCACTATATCTTGAGGTTCGCAAGGTCAAGGGATTTTTGATAAAATAAGAGTAAGAATATAGAGTAAAGGAAGTTCACATGGGTTATTATCGAACATACTCTTCGTATCTGAAAGAAAAGTATGGAGAAAAAGTATATAAACTACCGATCGCCTTGCCGGTGACTTGTCCCAATCGTACCGGGCTTTGCGGTACGGGCGGTTGCACTTTTTGCGGGGAGATCGGGGCCGGATATGAAAATTTGCCTGCCAGTATTACGGTCAAGGAGCAGATCGAAAAAAATATTGCGCATATCGCTCCCAAGTACAAGGCCAATTTGTTCATTCCCTATTTTCAAAATTTCACCAATACCTTTTTACCGGTCGATGCTTTTGCCGCCTATGTCGAAGAGGCCGTCAGTCAACCGCAAGTGGTCGGTCTGGCCATTGCGACTCGGCCGGATTGTATTCATCCGATGTACTTGGATGTCTTGCAGGAAGCGTTTCGAAAATATGAGGTGGATGTAACGATTGAATTGGGCTTGCAAAGTATCAATCCCAATAGTCTGGCGCTGATCAATCGCGGTCATGGGCTCGGGGAATATATTGATGCAGTGTTGCAAATCGCTCCTTACGGATTTGATGTTTGTACGCATATTATCGGAAATTTGCCTTGGGATTCGCGGCTGGATGTCGTGGAAGCCGCCAAAGTGATTTCGGCGTTGCCGGTGCAACAGGCCAAGATACATGCGCTGTATATTATCAAAAA
The DNA here is from genome assembly GCA_023418435.1 of Bacillota bacterium. GTDB lineage: Bacteria > Bacillota > Negativicutes > Veillonellales > Negativicoccaceae > JAEZZT01. The sequence goes on from JAEZZT010000117.1 coordinate 4,464, forward strand.
TACCTTGATGGCCCGGCAGTATCAGAGCGGTGAATTTACGCTCTGTACTTTGCCTGAATATGTGGATAGAGTGGTCAGTTTTGTGGAGCATTTGCGGCCGGATATCGTGCTGCAAAGATTGGTGGGAAGAGCACCCAAGGAAAGCACGCTCTTTGCCAATTGGGGACGAGGTTGGTGGGTCATACGGGATATGATCGAAGCCGAATTTGAACGTCGTGGAACTCGTCAGGGCAGTCATTGCAATTACTTGCACGGGGCTGCCGTACGGGAATTCGTAGGAGGTGCCGGTGACGGAAAGCAAACCTGAGGTTTATATATTGCAAAGTGAGGCGGCCAAGGAATTGCTTTTGCCTCAAAATGCATGGATTCTCACGCAAATTGCCGATTATTTTTCGTGCAAATTGGTCAACCGAGGAAACCTGATCAAGTTCATCGGGACGCCGGAAAATATGCAAAATATGCAATTGGCGATGAAGGAGCTGCAGCCGTACTTGACGGTGGAGAATCTGGCGCATCCGGGACATTTGCGTCATCTTCTGGAGTTGATCGGAGAAGGGAAGGAAAAGCATTTGCAGGAATGGCATGTTGATACGGTGATCGTGACTCGCTCGGGCAAGACCATTCGCCCCAAGACGAGAGGGCAAAAAGAATATGTGGATGCGATTCGAAGTCATACGATTACATTCGGGATCGGGCCGGCGGGGACCGGCAAGACTTACTTGGCAGTGGCATTGGCTGTTTTTTATTTTCGTAATCGCAATGTCAAAAAGATTATTCTCACTCGTCCGGCCGTGGAGGCGGGCGAAAATTTGGGTTACTTGCCGGGAGATCTCAATGAAAAAGTGGATCCTTACTTGCGTCCCTTGTATGATGCGTTGGGAGATTTATTCGGTGCGGATGTATTTTTGCAGTTACAAGCCAAAGGCATCATTGAAGTAGCGCCTTTAGCCTATATGCGCGGTCGTACTCTGGAAGATTGTTTCGTGATTTTGGACGAAGCGCAAAATACGACACCGGAACAGATGAAGATGTTTCTGACTCGCCTGGGCAATAACTCCAAGATGGTTATCAATGGGGATACGACACAAATCGATTTGCCGAAAAAGGCCAATAGCGGTCTCAAAGAAGCCGTAGAGATAGTGGGACATTTGCATGGAATTGCAACGGTGGAATTTTCGGCGGCGGATGTAGTGAGAAACGATCTCGTGGCGAAAATTATTCATGCTTATGCCGAAGCGGAAGAAGGGTGATTGTATGAATGTAGAAATCAGTTATGAAGATTTAACTTTGCGCTTGCATCGGGAAGATTGGGAAAATATCGTCCGGGAAACCTTGAAGCGGGCGGCCGAAGTACATGAAATTCCCGCCGAGGCGGAGTTGAGCGTTTTATTTTGCAATAATGAATATATTCATGTCTTGAATAAGGAGTATCGCGGTATCGATCGACCTACCGATGTGCTTTCCTTTGCTTTGAACGAAGGAGAGGAAGGGGCACCGGAAGAAGAAAGTGCGCTGGGGGATTTGGTCATCTCCGTGGACAAGGTTGGTGAACAGGCCCGGGAGTTCGGACATAGCGAAAAACGCGAATTGGCCTATTTGACCGTGCATGGATTTTTGCATATTATCGGCTATGACCATGAGGATGAAGTCGATAAAGCGGAAATGCGGCAGGCTGAAGAAGAGATTTTAGGTCAATTGGGCATTACTCGGGAGGACATTCATGGTGAGTGATGCCGAGCTGATGAAAATCGCGGCCGAACAGAGGAAGAACGCCTATGCGCCCTATTCGAATTTTTGTGTCTGTGCTGCGGTCTGTACCTCGCAAGGAGAGGTGTTCGGCGGCTGCAATGTGGAAAATATCTCGTACGGTTTGACACTGTGTGCGGAGCGAAATGCAATTGCCGCAGCGGTTGCAGCCGGACATCGGGAGTTCAGTGCTTTGGCGGTTTGCGGTGCGGATCGACAAGTCACGATGCCTTGCGGCGCATGTTTGCAAGTGTTGGCGGAGTTCGGGATACCGAAAATATTGGTGGGGCATCCGGAGGATTGGCAAGTATTTGCACTGACGGAGCTTTTGCCCTATGGTTTTACAAAGGAACAGATGAAATGAGTAAAGAAGGTTTTAAATCCGGTTTTGTGGCATTGATCGGACGCCCCAATGTGGGCAAGTCCACGTTATTGAATTACATTTTGGGGCAAAAGATATCGATTGTGTCCGACAAGGCGCAAACAACGCGAAATCGTTTGCTCGGGGTGTATACGGCACCTGCAGGGCAAATTGTTTTTGTGGATACGCCCGGGGTGCATAAACCCAAGCATAAATTGGGAGAATGGATGCGTAAAGAGTCATTGGAGGCGATGAAAGAGGTAGATGCCATTGTTTTCATGACGGCAGCCGATGAAGGATTGGGTAAAGGCGAAGAGTATATTCTCGATTTATTGCGTGCCGAAGACGTTCCCGTCTACTTGGTGATCAATAAAATAGATAAAGTGGAGCCGGAAAAACTATTGCCCAAGATCAAAGAATATAGTGAGTTTTTTGATTTCCGGGAAGTCATTCCCGTGTCGGCACAAAATGGTGCGAATGTCCGGGATTTATTGCAAGTGCTCTACCATGCGTTGCCGGAAGGTCCGCAATATTTTCCCGAGGACATGGTGACGGATCGACCGGAACGCAATATCATTGCGGAGATCATTCGTGAAAAGTTGCTGCACTTGACTCGCGAAGAGATTCCGCATGCCTTGGCCATTGATGTGGAAGAAATCGGCAAGAGAGCCAATGGTACGAATTATGTCCGAGCGGTTATCATGGTGGAAAGAGATTCACAAAAAAGAATCGTCATCGGCAAAAAAGGATCGGTGTTGCGAGAGGCGGGAGCCGCCGCTCGGCAGGATATTCAAATTTTGTTGGGAGGTCCGGTGTACCTGGATCTCTGGGTGAAAGTAGTTCCGGATTGGCGGAATCGAGATCGCAATTTGAAAGAATTGGGATATGAGTAGGAAGGTGTGAATATTGTTGGTCGTGAATGGGTTGCTATGGCTACTGGCCATTGTCCTCATCTTGATTTGCGGAGCTTTTTTTGTGGTTGCCAAGTTTTCTTTTGCCAGACTTCGCAAGGAGTACTTGGAACGTTTGGCAGAGGATGAGCTGGAACGAGAAAGCCAGTGGTTGAGACTGGCTTCTTTGTATGAAGATCCCAACTTGTTTTTAGGGGCGGCTCAATTCGGAATTACCTGGATAGCCATGCTGCTCGGCTATGTCGCCTATGAGTTGATCGATGATCTAAGCGTCGGCATTTTCGGTCCGGATTGGGAATGGTTGGCCGCCGTCCTGGTGGTGTTGGTATTGCTGTCATTGCACTGGGTTTTCGCGGAGTTGATTCCGAAGTCCTTGGGCTTGAACTTTGCGGCGGACTGGCTACGCCGGACCTATCGTCCGGTGGTTTGGGTGGGACGTTTGCTCTCTCCTTTGCTGTGGCTGGGGAAGAAGATAGCCAACTATTTTCTGAGTTTTGCGCATGCGGAAGTCACGACGGAAGTGGATCTCAGTCACTCGGAAGAAGAAATTCGCTTGTTAATTAATGCCAGTCATTTGGACGGGCAAATTGACGAAAGAGAAGGCGAATTGATCAAAAATGCTTTTGATTTTGTCGATCGTCTGGCTCGTGAAGTCATGGTACCGCGCCAGGATATGGCCGTGCTGTACTACGAGGACAGCATGGAAACTATGCGTGCCGCCATTCGCGATTCGCGACACACTCGCTATCCGCTCTGCGATGGCGATAAAGACCATATTATCGGGATGATCCATGTCAAAAATTTCATGGAAGAATATGTCAATGGCGGACGCAATGTCAAGAAAATTATCACGGAGATTTTAGTCGTTCCGGAAGTCATGCCCATTGTCGATTTATTGCAATTGATGAAGATGCGGCGCATTTACCTGGCCGTGGTCGTGGATGAATACGGAGGAACGATGGGCCTGGTCGCGCTGGAGGATATCATTGAAGAGTTGGTGGGAGATATCCAGGACGAGCATGATGATCGCAATCAGGATGCCGTCGTAGCGCATCCCGACGGAAGTTATGAGTTTGAAGGCAGCGTGATTCTGGAAGATGTGGCCGAGGAATTGGGCATCGAGTTCGACGAAGCGGACACCGATACCATCGGCGGCTACGTATTTGCCATGTTGGAGCGCATACCGCGTGTAGGGGATCATGTGAAGATCGGCGACTGGGATTTTCGCGTGGACAAGCTCAATGGATTTCGGATATTGCGTTTGACGGTGAAGCCGTTGCCGCCAGAGGAAGACGGAGAAAAATGATGCTGCCGACCATGACGGTACAAGGATGGGTGCTGAAGGTACAAGATGCCGGCGATACGGGCAAGAAAGCCGTCTTGCTGACGAAGGAGTACGGTTGGCTCACCGTCTATGCACCGGGGATGAAAAAGACACAAAAAAATATCGGTCTCTTTACACCCACAGCCAAATTGCGCTGTACCTTGGGAAAGGATTCGCAATGGTGGCGTTGGCAACAGGGAGAAGGATTGCAATTTGCCGACCGGGCGTGGAATTGGCGCTATGAAGAATGGTTGGTATACTATGGCGTCGTAGAGTATCTTTTGGACTTATTTCCGCATGAAACTCCGGAGCCGCAGCTGTATTCCCTGTGGAGTCGTTATATCGATCATTTGCAACGCAAAAATAAAGAAATTTCCAGCTTGATTTTGTTGTGGCAGATGCTGGCCATTGCCGGCTATGATCCGGCCCGGGAACTGCAAGGGTCTTTCGGTCGGAATTTGTCCGCTGCGGCGAAAGAAACCCTGGTGAAGATACTGAGCTATTCGTGGAATGCGGAGCAGGCGGTTTCTTTCTCGGAAAAAGGCTTGCAGGAAGCCGCTCGTGCTTGGGAGCGATTCACGGAGGAATATGTGGACATTCCGGGCAAGATACATTGGGGAGATATTGACAAGGTTTTATGACTTTGCTATGATAGCAGAAAATTAGAGCGAGGATGAAGAGGAGTAGTCACAATTCAGCGAGGTGAGGAAGGTGCAAGCTCACCACCGTGATGAAGGCGCTTTGGAGCTGCAACAGGAAATCGTCAGAGAGTAAAGGTTGCCATAAACTAGAGTGGGCCATTGGCCAATGAGGGTGGAACCGCGGGTTAACTCGTCCCTGTAACAGATGTTACAGGGACTTTTTTGTTCTGAATGAGGAGGACAGTATGACTTTACAGGAAATGATTCTTACTTTACAAAACTTTTGGTCGGAAAAAGGCTGTATTATTCAACAGCCATATGACGTGGAAAAAGGAGCGGGGACGATGAACCCGGCAACATTTTTGCGCGCATTGGGACCGGAACCGTGGAATGTCGCATATGTAGAACCTTCGCGTCGTCCGGCGGATGGTCGCTATGGTGATAATCCCAATCGCTTGTACCAACATCATCAGTTCCAAGTTATCTGCAAGCCGTCTCCCGAACGCATTCAGGAGATGTATCTCGAAAGTTTGCGGGAATTGGGAATTTGTGCGGAAGATCACGATATTCGTTTTGTGGAAGATAATTGGGAATCACCGACGCTCGGAGCCTGGGGATTGGGCTGGGAAGTGTGGTTGGACGGCATGGAAATCACTCAGTTCACCTATTTCCAACAAGTGGGCAGCGTGGATATGAATCCGATTGCAGTCGAAATCACTTATGGTCTGGAGCGTTTGGCCATGTACATTCAGGAGAAAGACAATGTCTACGACGTCATTTGGTCGGGGGACATTACCTATGGTGACATTTATCACCAAAATGAATATGAGCAATCGACTTATAATTTTGAATTGTCGGACACCGACATGCTGTTCCAGCTATTCGACATGTACGAGAAAGAAGCCATTCGCATCGCTGAAGAGGGATTTGTTTTGCCCGCATACGACTATGTGTTGAAGTGTTCGCATGTATTTAATTTATTGGATGCCAGGGGCGCCATCAGTATCAGCGAGCGAACTCTCTTTATCGGTCGTGTGCGCAAATTGGCGAGAATCTGTGCCAAAACCTACTTGGAACAACGTGAAAAATTGGGGTATCCCTTGTTGAAAGGAGCGAGCGTCAATGGCTAAGGACTTTTTATTGGAAATCGGAACGGAAGAAATTCCGGCGGGATTTATGCCCGGCATCTTGCAACAAATGGAGACCCGTTTCGCGGAAATGTTGAAGGAATATCGCCTGCAAGCGCAGAGCGTGGATGTCTTGGGAACACCTCGTCGCCTGACGATATATGTCCACGAGTTGGCAGAGCGTCAGGAAGATGTCAAAACCGTCAATAAGGGCCCCTCGCTGGCGATTGCCTTTACAGCGGAGGGAGAACCCACGAAAGCGGCGATCGGCTTTGCCAAAGGACAGGGAATCGATCCTGCAGAATTGGTGAAAAAAGACGGATATGTTTATGCGGAAGTGACTCAACGGGGGCAAGAGGTGGAAGCGGTACTGCCGGAGCTTCTGGCAAAACTGATTGAGGGTCTTCACTTCCCCAAGAGCATGCGTTGGGGAGAGGAAACATTGCGTTTTGTACGCCCCATTCGTTGGCTGGTCTCCTTGTACGGAGAAGAAATTATTCCTTTCGCATTGGCGGGTGTTGCTGCCGATCGCTATACCCGAGGACATCGTTTCTTGGGGAGAGAAGATGTGCCTATCGCACAGGCATCGGATTATTTCCGGGTGATGCAAGAGCAGTCCGTCGTGGTCGCCCCGCAAGAGCGCAAAGAGATGATCGTCGCCGGTCTGAAAAAAGCGGCACAAGAGGCCGGCGGGGAAGTTGTACTGGACGAAGATCTCTTGGAAGAAGTTATTTACCTAGTGGAATATCCGACCGTACTCTGCGGCGGCTTCGAAGAGCGCTACTTGAATCTTCCGGATGCGGCGGTCATCACGCCGATGAAAGACCATCAGCGCTATTTCCCAATTCGTGATCAGGAAGGTCACTTGCTGCCGAAATTCCTGACCGTTCGCAATGGCGGTACGCAATCGTTGGCGTTGGTTCAGGTGGGCAATGAGCGAGTATTGCGCGCTCGTTTGGCGGATGCGGAATTTTTCTTCAATGAGGACCGTAAGATCTCCTTGGCCGATCGCTATGCCCGTTTGGAACGGATCGTCTTCCAAGAAGGTTTGGGCAGCATGCAGGACAAGACGGAACGCTTGCAGGCGGTAGCCAAAGTGTTGGCACAACAATGGCGCGTAGCCGCCGAAGAAGATTTAACCCGTGCAGTGCACTTGGCCAAAACCGATTTGACCACTGCCATGGTGACGGAGTTTACGGAGTTGCAAGGCGAAATCGGCCAGGATTACGCACGTTTGGACGGCGAAAAGGAAGAGGTCGCCCGGGCCATTCGCGAGCAGTACTTGCCGCGCTTTGCCGGCGATGCGTTGCCGGAAACCGATTTGGGGATGGTCCTCAGTGTAGCGGATAAGATCGACAATATCATGGCTACATTCAGTCGTGGCCATGTGCCGAGCGGTTCACAAGATCCCTTTGCCTTGCGTCGGCAAGCGATCGGCATCGTGCAGATTTCCTTGCAAAACCGGAAAAACTGGTCGTTGCGCACGGTGTTGAGAGCGGCGGCTCATGCCTTGAAAGTAGAAGACGGCGACTTGGTAGAAAAAGTAGCTGAATTCATTCTGCAGCGTTTCCGCATTATTCTGACGGAACAGGGGATTCGTCATGATGTCTTGGAAGCGGTACTCGTCTCGGAAAAAGATAATTTATATGCGGTTTATCAAAAAGCTTTGGCCTTGCAGGACACCGGTGCCGCCGGCGATGAAGAACTGTACCATGCCTTGACACGTGTCTTGAATCTCAAAAAGCATGCCGTGTCGAGCGCAGTTCAAGAACAACGTTTCCAAGAAGCCGCAGAAAAAGATTTGTATGCAGCTTTCTGCGAAGTATCCCAAGCCTGTGAAAGCGCTTATGAAAATAAAGATTATGTTGCCGTGTACGATCAACTGAGAAAATTGGTAGCACCGATTAATCACTTCTTCGACCATGTCATCGTCATGGCGGAAGATCCGCAGTTGAAAGAAAATCGCTTGGCACTGCTCAATGGTATTTCCACCTTGGTGATGAAATGGGCGGATTGGAGAAAATTGACTCTTTAGCTTGCATCTGCAATTGCTTTGTGATATAATTTGAGCGTTAATTTGGATAGTCCTCTGTTCACAAAGGGTGAAGCATGAATGTCTAGTAGGAGGAAGAAAGATGAATATTATCGAGTTATTGGAACAGGAACAGTTGCGTTCGGACATTCCGGAGTTTCGTCCGGGGGATACGGTACGTGTCCATGTAAAAGTCGTGGAAGGCAGTCGGGAACGTATTCAGGTTTTTGAAGGGGTTGTTTTGGCCCGCAAAAATCGTGGCGTTCGTGAAACTTTCACCGTGCGTCGTATTTCGTACGGCGTAGGAATCGAACGTACTTTCATGGTACACTCGCCGCGTCTTGCTAAAATCGAAGTGAAGACTCGTGGTATTGTACGTCGTGCAAAATTGTATTACTTGCGTAAACTCACAGGTAAGGCTGCACGTATTCGTGAACGTCGTTAGTAAGCAAAAGGACTGTCAAGACAGTCCTTTTTTTCTTTCCGGGAGGTCGAGATGATTATACAATGGTTCCCCGGCCATATGGCCAAAGCCAAGAGAGTCATTCAAGAACAAATGAAGGTCATCGACGTGGTGATCGAATTGCGAGATGCGAGAATTCCGCTATCCAGTGAGAATCCGCTGATCCAAGAATTGATCGGCAACAAACCCAAAATCCTCGTTTTGAATAAAGCGGATATGGCGGATCCGGAAATTACGAAAGAGTGGCAGAGTTACTTCGTCAAACAAGGCGTGCAGACTTTGCTTTTGGACAGCAAGTCCAAAGCCAGCCGGCAAAAGTTGGTCAAGGCCGTGCTGGCTGCCGGCGAACCCTTGTTGGCGAGATGGAAACGAAGAGGCCTGCGCAGTCGTTCGATACGTACCGTCATCCTGGGGATTCCGAATGTAGGTAAGTCGACATTGATCAATACCATGGCCAAGGGCTATGTGGCCCATACGGCCAATCGGGCCGGCAAAACCAGAGGTCAGCAATGGGTGAAATTGGCTGAGTCCTTGGAATTGATGGATACGCCGGGGGTGCTTTGGCCGAAATTCGATGATCTCATTGCCGCACGACGTTTGGCGGCGACGGGTGCGATTGTCGATGAAGTTTTTGATGCCGAAGAAGTCGTACGTGATTTGTTACAATACGTGGCGGCAGAATACCCGCAGTCTTTGGGCGAACGCTACCAAGTCGATATTGCGGTCGGCGATGCGGATTGTTGGTTGGAAGAAATCGCCAAGCGTCGAGGCTGTCTCTTGCCGGGAGGTGTTAGCGATTTGACGAAAGCGCGGCAGATCATATTGCAGGATTTCCGGCAACTGAGGTTGGGCAAAATTTCCTTGGAAAGGCCGTGAAGATATGGAAACCATTCAAGAAATTCAACAAGCATTGAGAGCAGAACCGAGTGCAGAGGATTTATTGCGTTGGAGTTCGGATCCTCGCAAAGGGGTGCAAAAGGAATTGGCGGCCTTTGCCAAGCGAGAAGAAAAAAAGCGCTTGGAGGAAAAGCGTTTGGCCGCCCTCTATACCTTCGAAGAAAAGTATTACGCCAAAGATCTGCTGGTGGCCGGTTGCGATGAAGCGGGCAGAGGTCCGGTAGCGGGCCCCGTTACCGTAGCGGCCGTGATCTTACCGCCACATTGGCAATGCAGCGGACTCAATGACTCCAAAAAACTGTCGGCGGCCAAAAGGGAAGCTTTATTTGAAATTATTCGTAAAGAAGCAATTGCGTATCGAATTGTTCATGTTTCGGCTGCCGAGATCGATCGCTTGAATATTTATCAGGCGGTTTGTCAAGGAATGAAGAAGGCGGTCGAAGAACTGAATCCGGCAGCGGGAGCGCTCTTGAGTGATGCGATGCCGGTGGCTGTCGACATGCCCATCGAAGCCTTGATCAAGGGAGATAGCCGCAGTGCTTCGATTGCGGCCGCCTCCATTTTAGCCAAGGTGAGTCGAGACCGCCTGATGGATTTGTATGCGCAGGAATATCCGGGGTATGGCTTTGAAATTCATAAAGGATACTTGACCGAAGCCCATCGAGCGGCTTTGGATACGTTGGGACCTTGTGCCATTCATCGTCAAACATTCGAACCGATTAAGAGTATGATTGGATTAAAATAAATGTAAAGTGCTATAATATCTCTGAGGACTAAACGGAGGTAGGTATGGCAATTCATAATGAGATCGGAAAGATTGGCGAAAATATAGCGGCTCAATACTTGCAAACACGTGGATATGCGATTTGCGGACGCAATTTTCGCTATGGCAAAGGCGAGATTGATTTGATTGCCGAATTTCAAGGCGAAATTGTTTTCGTTGAAGTGAAGACGAGAAGAAATCGATCTTACGGTTTGCCGCGTGAAGCGATTACCGCTCATAAAGTAAATATGTTGCGCCAAACAGCCATGGCTTACCTGGTGCGTCTAGGAGTCGACGTGCCTTGCCGATTTGACGTAGTGGAAGTGACTTTCAGCGGAGACGGGTCTCCGCATTTGAATCATTTACAAAATGCGTTTTAGGAGGGACATATGTTTGCCAAGGTATATGGAGCGAGTACATTCGGTTTACATGGATATGTAATTTCAGTAGAAGTGGATTTGGCGAATTCGCTACCGGCATATGATGTGGTCGGTTTACCGGCGCTCGCTGTCAGAGAGTCGAAAGAACGAGTACGCCCTGCTTTGAAAAACTCAGGACTGAATTTTCCCTTGCGCAAAATCACGGTAAATCTAGCCCCGGCTGACTTGAAAAAGGAAGGTTCGGGGCTAGATTTGCCTATTGCGATAGGGATTTTGGCCGCCTCGGGAACCTTAGCGAGTGAGCAGATCCAAGACTGTTTATTTATCGGCGAGCTTTCGCTGGACGGACATGTGCGCAGTGTTCACGGCGTGCTTTCCATGGTCATTGCCGGTCGGGATGAAGGAAAACGACGGGTATTTTTAGCCAAGGACAATGCCGGGGAGGCATTACTCTGCGAAGGGGTGGAGGTTTTTCCGGTTACGGATTTGAGTGAAGTGGTTGCGCATTTGCGCGGAGAAACGACATTGCAGGCGGCGCAAGCCGTCGAACGGGATAGGGATCGCGTGGAAGAACACGCGGACTTTGCGGAGGTTCAGGGACAATTGCCGGCGAAAAGAGCCTTGGAGATTGCAGCTGCCGGAGGTCACAATGTGCTGATGATCGGCCCGCCGGGATCGGGCAAGACGATGCTGGCCCGCAGAATCAATTCGATTTTACCGCCGCTTGCCAATGAAGAGGCCTTGGAAGTGACGAAAATCTATAGTGTGGCCGGATTGTTTGATGCGGCCCGATCCGAGGTCCTGCAGGAACGGCCATTTCGCTCGCCGCACCATACGGTTTCCATGGCCGGCCTGATCGGCGGCGGCAGTATTCCCAAACCGGGAGAAGTGACGCTCAGTCATCAAGGCGTGTTGTTCCTGGATGAATTGCCGGAGTTTCCCCGCTCCGTGTTGGAGGTATTGCGCCAGCCCTTGGAGGATGGGGTCGTGCATATTGCCAGAGTGAATGCGAGCCTGACATATCCGGCGGATTTCATCTTGATTGCCGCCATGAATCCCTGCCCTTGCGGTTACTTGACGGATAATGACAAAGAATGTACTTGTTCCAGCGGAGATATTCATCGCTACACGAGAAAAATATCCGGTCCGCTTTTGGACCGCATCGACTTGCATGTCAATGTGCAACGCCCCAAGTATGAGGAGTTGACCAAGACGATCGCTGCGGAAAGCTCCGCGTCCATTCGTAAGCGAGTGCTGGCGGCGAGGGAGCGCCAAGCCCGACGACTGGGCAAGTATCATTTAGCGACCAACTCCCAAATGGGACATCGCCAATTAAAAGAAACCTGCCAACTCACAGCGGACGCCAATCAATTATTGGCAGAAGCTTTTGATCGTTTGAAACTCAGTGCAAGGTCCTATGATCGCTTGATCAAAGTGGCTAGAACAATTGCGGATTTGGCAGGCAAAGATACGATCGATACGGCGGAGATTGCCGAGGCGATCGGATATCGCAGTCAATTTTAGGAGGCGCTATGAAGGAGCAGGTATATGCTTATGCATTGCAAAAAGTAGCCAGTGTCGGGGCGATTCGCACCCGCCGCCTGGTGGAATATTTCGGTTCATTTGAAACCGTCTGGAAAGCGTCCGCCAAGGAAATTTTGCAGAGTCGCACGATGGGGCCGAAACAAGCGGAAAAAATGCTGGCAACGCGGGCGGAGATAGATCCCGAACGGGAATACGAGAGGAATCAAAAACTGGGCGTCGAGATAGTGACGTACTGGGATGAGCATTATCCGCCTCTTTTGAAGGAATGCAAGCATGCGCCCGCAGCATTGGTATATCGAGGGGTATGGCCGACTTGGGAAAAAACACTGGCCGTCGTAGGCGCGAGAAAATGTTCGCCCTATGGCACGAACGTCTGCCGCGAAATTGTTGGCGAATTGGCTCGTCAGCAGGTGCAAATCATCAGTGGCGGTGCTCGGGGGATCGACTCCGTGGCGCATCGGGCCGCTCTGGGTCAGGCACCCACTATTGCCGTATTGGCATGTGGTTTGGACATTGTTTATCCACCGGAAAACAAAGAACTATTTGAGCAAATTACTGCAACCGGAGTCTTGATTTCGGAATATGCATTGGGGACACCACCGCTCGGACGACAATTTCCGGCGCGTAATCGGATCATCAGCGGTCTCAGTCGAGGGGTCCTGGTAGTGGAAGCAGCTGCCAAGAGCGGTTCATTGATTACCGCCGATTTCGCCTTGGAAGATGGACGTGATGTATTTGCCGTGCCGGGAAATATCTTCAGCAGCCAGTCGCAAGGGACGAATCATTTGCTGCGGCAAGGGGCGATTGTCGTCACAAAGGCAGAAGATATTTTGATGGAATACGGTTGGTCCCCGGCAGAAGAAAAAGAGGCTTCAAGGAATATAAATTTGACAGCGGAACAGGAATTGGTATATCGTTGTTGCAGTATGGAAGATAGTGTAGATTTGGAAAGTATTATTTTAAGAACAACGTTCAGCTTGCAAAAAGTAACGCATATTCTGCTACAATTGGAATTGCAAGGACTTATTCAAAACATCGGAAATCAGCACTATATTGCAATCAGTCGAAAATAGGAGGTTTAGTTTGTCTATTAAAAGAACTATATCTATAAAACCCAAAGGAGGAACCACGAAATCGGCTTTTCGCGTGCCACAATTCGTGCGCAAGCCGAATCCCAAAGGAAAGCATTTGGTCATCGTGGAATCTCCGGCGAAAGCCAAAACGATTGAAAAAATATTGGGCTCGGACTATAAAGTGTTGGCGAGTACGGGGCATTTACGAGATTTGCCGCAAAACTCTCTGGGCGTCGATATTGAAGACAATTTCACGCCGCGGTATACGAATGTTCCCAATCGCAAAGAAGTCATCGACAATTTGCGGGCGGAAGCCAATAAATCAAAAGATGTCATCCTAGCCACCGACCCTGACCGAGAAGGCGAAGCGATATCTTATCATCTTTCCACATTGTTGGATGTCAAGCCGGAAGATAAGGTCAGAATCACTTTCCATGAGATTACTCCGCATGCCATTCTGGAAGCGATTGACAATCCTCGTAGTATCGATACGGAAAAGGTGAATGCCCAGCAGGCACGACGGGTCTTGGATCGTATTGTGGGATATAAATTGAGTCCCTTGCTTTGGAAAAAGATATTTCGAGGGCTCAGTGCAGGACGAGTGCAATCCGTCGCGGTGCGCCTGATTTGTGAGCGAGAGGAAGAGATAAGAGCCTTTCGTCCGGAAGAATACTGGACCATTGAAGGCGTCTTTCATAAGGATGATGATCGTGCGTTCAAGGCCAAGCTGCATACTTGCGATGGCCGGGAGGCCGAAGTTCGCAATGAAGAAGAGGCGAACCGCATTATTGAGGAAATCAAGACGATGGAGACGACGGTGCAAAAAGTCAGCCGTTCGCAAAAACGTCGGCGCCCTCAGCCTCCTTTTACCACGAGTACTTTGCAGCAAGATAGCGTAAACCGCTTGAATTTCGGTGCGAGAAAAACGATGATGATCGCGCAGCAGCTCTATGAAGGTCTGGATATCCAGGGCTCTCATGTCGGCTTGATTACTTACATGCGTACGGACTCGACTCGCATCGCCGACGAAATGCAGGCAGAAACGAAAGCGTACATTGCCAAAGAATTCGGTGAAGACTATGTGCCGGAGAAACCGAATCGCTTTGCCGGACAGAAAAAGAGTCAGGACGCTCACGAAGCGATCCGTCCCACATCTTTAAAATATTCGCCGGATAGCGTAGCGGCTTATTTGAATCGAGATCAATTGCGACTCTATACATTGATTTGGAATCGTTTTCTGGCCAGCCAGATGACGTCTCAGGTATCGCAGAGCGTGACGGCGACCTTGCAGGCCGGACGATACGGTTTGCGTGCCGTCGGAACCAAGGTCATTTTTGACGGTTTTACGGCTGTGTACGGGGCGAACGACAAGAAGGAAGAAAATCTTCTTCCGGATTTGGATACGGGAGATGTATTGACTCGCGATGACATTACGGGTAAGCAG
>JAEZZT010000067.1 GCA_023418435.1 Bacillota bacterium
TCCAATACGGGGCACCTCCGCATGGCGGCATTGCGTTCGGTCTGGATCGTTTGGTAATGTTGATGGCGAAACGATCTTCGATTCGCGATGTGATTGCGTTCCCGAAAACGCAAAGTGCGATTGATCCGATGACGCAAGCACCGGGTGAAGTGGCGCCGAAGCAGTTGCGGGAATTGGCAATTCGCAGTGAAGAGTCTTTGATAAAAAAATAATCCCGATACCAGAGCGTACTCTTGAAAAGTGATTCATTTTTTGATATTATGAAGGTACAAAAGGAACCCTACTGTGCACGTGTGGCTTCGTAATTTTGAACCAACACCATTGATAAGGGAGTCCGACTCTGCTCGCGGAAAAGGATTCTTCGGGCGGGAAGACACCCACCTGCATAAGCAGGCTCAAAATACAGCAAGAACGACATGGTGGGGATAGATAACCGCTGGATTACTACAGCGGTTATTTTTTTATGAGGGAGGCGGAAATGACGAATTTGTTCGAGATGAGTTCCGGAGCCGAGGATCATCGACCGTTGGCAGTACGCATGCGACCTCAAACATTGGCAGATATCGTAGGTCAGGAGAAAGTGATCGGTGAAGAGTCTTTTCTGGCGGCTATGATCCGGACCGATCATGTTCCTTCTTTATTGTTGTACGGCCCTCCGGGTACGGGCAAGACGACAATTGCCAAGGTCATTGCGAATGTCACGAAGAGTCATTTTGTGACGATCAATGCGACCACCAGCGGTGTGGCCGAATTGCGCAAGGTCATTGCCGAGGCCAAGGACCAAGGGACTTTGTACCATCGACGAACGATAGTCTTTATCGACGAAATTCATCGTTTCAATAAAGCGCAGCAGGATGTACTACTTTCCTATGTGGAGGACGGTACGATCGTCCTTGTCGGGGCTACGACTGAAAATCCGTTTTTTGAGGTGCAACGAGCGTTACTCTCGCGAATGCGACTCATCCGTCTGGAGGCCTTGACAGGGCCGGATATTGTGAAAATTTTGCAACGAGCTTTGGCGGATCGGGAACGAGGTTTGGGTCAACACCGCTGGCAGGCTACGCCGAAAGTGCTCCGCTACTTGGCGGATTATGCCGGTGGAGATGCTCGTTTGGCACTTAATTTTCTGGAACAGGCCACTGCCGGTCTGGCGGACGGAGCGGAGCTGACTCCGGAGCGCCTTGCCGAGACTGTAGGGATCGGACGGATTGCTTATGACAAGCAAGGCGATACTCATTATGATATCGCTTCCGCATTTATTAAAAGCATGCGCGGGTCCGATCCGCAAGCCGCACTGCACTATATGGCACGGATGATTGAAGGCGGAGAGAAGCCGGCTTTCATTGCCCGGCGCATGGTCATTTGTGCGGCGGAAGATGTGGGCTTGGCGGATCCGATGGCCTTGACCGTAGCCACCGCTGCGGCGCAGGCGGCGGAAATGGTCGGCTTTCCCGAGGCACGAATTATTTTGGCGGAAGCGGTCTTGTACATTGCCTTGGCACCGAAGAGCAATTCGGTGATTCAGGCGGTGGACAGCGCTCTGGCGAGAGTGCGGAAAGGACGATTGGGCCAAGTTCCGGCGCATTTGCGTGATGCTCACTACAGCGGTGCGGAGCAATTGGGACATGGTACGGAATATAAATATGCACATAGCTATCCGAATGGTTGGGTCGAGCAACAATACTTGCCCGACGAATTGGTCAATGACGTATATTATCGGCCACGTCGCTTGGGAGCGGAACCGAAATTGGCGGAGGCTTGGCAACATCGATGTGGAAAAATAAAAGGCATGGAGGATACAGGTGACAACACGAAAAACTAAGAAAAACGAAAAAGAAAATACGCCACGTCGCGCGGGGCTACGTTTTGAAGTATCCGGTGTTTTGCTGATTGTTTTCGGCATTTTTAGTCTGTTGAGCCTGGCGGGGATGGATGTCGGAGTCGCCGGTGAATGGACTCGCGATGTATTTTTATTCCTTTTCGGGAAAGGTGCGTTTTTCCCGGCCTTGGTGATGGTCTTCTTGGGGGGCCGCTATATTTACACTCATCGCACTTTGCCATTGGGCACGAGAGAAGTGGTATGGACGATTTATTTCATTCTTGTCCTGGTCACCATCCATTGGTGGAATGTCGGCCGCGGTGATGAATTCCGTCCGGATTACTTCCCCTTGTACGGTGGGCTTGTCGGCGGTGCCGGCTTGCTTTGCCTGCGAACTCTCTTCGGGGAGGCCGGAGTGCAGTTGTCGCTGGTGGCCATTGCCGTCATCAACACGATTGTTCTGACCAGTTGGACCTTGTCGGACGGAATGCGCTTTATCGGCAAAAAGACGAGTCCGCATCTGCACAAGGCCAGAGAAAGTGTTAAAGAGAAATGGGAAGAACATCGGGAGCAACGGGCACAAGAACATACAAGCAAGAAACAATCCGCCCAATTCTTTGATTTCTCCAAAGCAAAGGATAAAGAAGAGGAACCCGGGATTCAGCCGGAGCAAGTGGAGATTTTGCAGACGAAAGAAGAGCCTCATGAGGAAGTTCCGGCCGAACCGGTGTTGAATTTTGTGGCGGATCAACCGGCACCGCCGCCGACTTGGAAAAAGCCGGAACCGGATGAGGATACGGCCCAAGTCAAGCCGGATTTGGCACCGGCTGCGGCCGAAATCAAGCGAGCGGATTACCGTCTGCCGCCGCTGAAATTTCTTCACAAAGCTAAAAATACAGCTAAAAATGCCCAACGGGAAGTGGAGGAAAACGCCGCTAAGTTGGAACGGCTGCTGGCGAGCTTCGGAGTGGAAGCCAAAATCATTCATGCCAGTCGAGGTCCGTCCGTTACACGGTATGAACTGGAACCCGGTATCGGGGTCAAAGTCAGCAAGATCGTCAATTTGGCGGATGATATTGCCCTCCAACTGGCAGCGACCGATGTGCGTATCGAAGCGCCGATTCCGGGCAAAGCGGCAGTGGGCATCGAAGTTCCGAATAAAGAGGTCGGCTCCGTCACTTTGCGTGAAGTATTGGAATGTGATGATTTTCGCCATTCGTCCGGTGGCGTGGTAGTCGGACTCGGGGAAGATATTACGGGTCAGCCGGTCGTGACGGATTTGGCCAAGATGCCGCATTTATTGGTGGCAGGCTCGACGGGATCCGGCAAATCCGTATGCATCAATACATTGATTGCGAGCATTCTGTTCCGCTCTTATCCCGATGAGGTCAAATTGATCCTGATCGACCCGAAAGTGGTGGAATTGGCCAATTACAACAATATTCCGCATCTTTTGACGCCGGTCGTGACGGATCCGAAGAAAGCGGCGGGTGTCTTGCGCTGGGCTGTCCGGGAGATGGAAAATCGCTATCGTCTGTTTGCGGAAGCCAAGGTGCGCAATGTCAGCGGCTACAATGAAGCGAATCCGGATAAAAAACTGCCGTTGGTGGTTATCATTATTGACGAATTGGCGGATTTGATGATGGTTGCTCCGGGCGATGTGGAGGATGCCATTTGTCGTTTGGCGCAAATGGCACGTGCCGCCGGATTGCACTTGGTATTGGCGACACAACGTCCTTCGGTCGATGTTATCACGGGTACGATCAAAGCCAATATCCCGAGCCGGATATCGTTTGCCGTTTCGAGTCAAATCGACTCCCGCACCATCTTGGATATGGCGGGGGCGGAGAAATTATTGGGCAAAGGGGATATGCTCTTTTACCCGATCGGTGCTCCGAAACCGCGCCGCGTGCAAGGGGCTTTTATTTCCGATGAAGAAGTGGAAGCGTTGGTGGCGTATATCAAGGAACAAGCGCAACCGCATTATAATGACAGTGTGGTCGCTACGGAAGAGAAGAAAGAGGATACACCGCGTTGGGATGATGAATTATTGGGCGATGCGATTCGCATGGTTTTGGATACCGAACAGGCGTCCGTATCCATGTTGCAAAGACGTTTTCGGATCGGTTATACGCGTGCCGGCAGATTGATCGACACCATGGAGAGCATGGGCATTGTCGGGCCGAGTGTCGGCAGTAAGCCGCGCGATATTTTGATTACACCCGAGCAAGCGGAGCAATTACTACAAGCGGAGGAAAGTCATGACGGGGATCGGTGAGATTTTACGCACGACGCGAGAAAAGCAGGGGCTGACATTGCAGGATGTCGCCCTGCGCACATACATCCCGGAATCCTATTTGGAAGCGCTGGAAAAAGAAGATTTTTCCGCCATTCCGGGGATGGTATACGGCAAGGGCTTTTTGCGGAATTACGGTGACTTTTTGGGACTGAGCGGAGTGGGGCTGGTCGATCGCTGGAGCGAGGCTTATGATGAGGAAAAGCGCCCCGTGTTGCAG
>JAEZZT010000113.1 GCA_023418435.1 Bacillota bacterium
GGGGACGGCGTGGAAAGACGAGCCGCCAAGAAGTTTCATATTGAAACGGATGCCCGTTTGCGCTACAGTCACAGCGGTGATGAAAACAAGACGGACGCTCGCGTACGAGTCGGCGGCGTCTACCATATCCGATAAAAAAAGCCGAGTCCTTAAGGACTTGGCTTTTCGTTTTCTGTGGAAAGTGGGACTGCTTCGTCGGTCAATTGCCGGATTTGTTCCAACAGCTTTTTTCCGGCGACCGATTCAGGGAGGATCAAGAGTTCTTTCTGCTGTTTGGTCAATTGTTTGATCCGATATTCCCATTGGCGAGCGATGCGTGCGGAAGAACATTCTCTGTGCCAAACCAATTCTACTGGGAGACGTACTTGGGTATACTTGGCACCTTTTCCGGCTTGATGTTGTTGCAAGCGTCGCTCCAAACAGGGTGTATAACCCGTGTACAAGCTATTATCTGCACAACGCAATATATACACATAGGCGTGGGTCATGGTTTCACTCATTTCTTGGCGGGAGTAAAAAAGCTTCCCGAAGGAAGCTTTTGATCAATTCCAAAATGTCCAATTGGGCATCGGCATCATCAAGAGATCGCGGACGCCGACTGGTACCGGTTGCACCAAAGCCAGACAAATGACCGCCAAGAGCGTCATGCCCAAGGCGATGATGCTGAACTCGCCTTTGCCGGATACTTCATAGTAACCGAAGAGACGGGTGGCAATCGTGGCAGCGAGGGCAATGATCAAACCGCTCAATGTGACGGTTCCGTACATGACATTGGCGATGATGAAAGTGCCGAATACGACGGGAATCGTAATGAGCGGCAAGTAGCGCATCAATGCCGTTTTTTGCGGACGTTGCACATCGGTCAGCCAGTCGCTGAACTCCAAGCCGTAAATCCCGAGAAACACATAAGAACCATATACCAAGAAATCCCAGGATTTTTGCAGAACGCGACGATGTTTGCCCAAGTAGTACGCGAGCGCACAGGCAGCGGTGATGATCACAGATGCTGCCATGTAAAAGTAGTTCGCCGGAATCAGAGGCAAGATCAATAGCCCGACGGTCGCACAAATGATGCCGACTACCGATTTGCCGATCCATTGCTGCCAAGTGATTTTGTTGTCTACGGGCAATTCATGGTAGAGCAGCGCCATGACTTCCATCAGGAAAAATCCGACGAAAGCGGCAATGGCATAGAACGGATTCATGGCCAAGGTCAAGGCGATGAACAGGACCGGAATCAAGATCCGCCAACCATAGAAAATGCGCAGCGATTTCCAGGTAAGACGATTGTTTTGTGTGTGTCGTGTAAGCTGCATAAAGACGAGGAAAGTCAATAACATGCCCACGGCTTGAATCGGTGTCGCACCTAAAAAGAGTACGCAACAGAGGACGATTGCAGATAGATTGGCGCCGGTAAAACGAGCGGCCAAAGCACCAAAAAAGCCGATATTGACGTAGGGAAGCATTGCTGTTAAAAATTCCATTCGATTCTCTCCTTTATATACACTTCTACTAGTATAAACCCTAGACCCGGTGCTGACAAGTCGAGTCGGCGTGAAGATCGGACGGAAAATTGAATTTTATTTCGAAAAAATGATTTTTTTCTTTGGAAAATGCAATGTTTGCTGATAAAATAGGAGTGAAAGGAAATGGTAAGATAATCGATGCCGGACACATCGATGCATTTCTTTTTACTAGGTATTGCAAGGGTGGAATTTGCAATGCCTCTTTTTTATTTCAATCATCGAAATATGTAAATATGAAAGGAGTGTCCAATATGGACTTGAGCGTAGTATATTCGAGCAAGACGGGAAATACGAAGAAAGTAGCCGAAGCCATTGCCCAAGCTTTCGGCGTGGAGGCGATCGACTTGGCGACCCGACCGGTCGTGGAAAGTGAAAATATCGCCATCGGTTATTGGGTAGATAAAGGACATCAGGATGATTTGGCCAGAGAGTTCATGGAGTCCTTGGAAAGCAAGCGTTTGTTCCTTTTCGGTACTTTGGGGGCAGACCCGGATACCGAGCATGCGTTGAAATGTATGGAAGCCGCACGCAATTCCGTGTCCGAAAGAAATGTCGTGCTGGGAGAATTTATTTGCCAAGGAAAAATAGACCCGCAATTGATTGAAGTGTTCAAAAAATTCCCACCGGATCATCCGCATGCGATTACTCCGGAACGCCTGGCACGTTACGAAAGAGCGGCCGCACATCCGGATGAGTCGGATTTGGCGGCGGCGGTAGCAGCGGCCAAGGATGCCTTGGAAGTGAAGGAGGCGTAAGCCGAAATGAAAGCGACACACGATACTTTGCGGGCTTTGTTGGCACAAATGCCGGCGGAGGAGCGGGAGTGGATCATCGGCCGGGATACGCAGGACGGATTGCATGAAGCATTCGGCAAGAAGAGAGTCGTTCATGCCGGACGCGGGGGAATCCCCATCATGAATCCGCAGGAACAACAACGCCACTGGGAGAGATTGATGGCGGAGGAGTATGCGGGCGACGGTCGGTCGGCATATATTCATATTCCCTTTTGTGACCGCAAATGTTTGTATTGCGGATTCTTCCAGAATTTCAGTGAAGAAGATGCAATGACCAATTATACGGATGCATTGATTGAAGAATTGGCCATGTCGGCGGAATCTCGTCGCTTGGAAGGTCGCCCGATTGAGGCGGTTTATTTCGGCGGGGGGACACCGACGGCTTTGTCAATGGAAAATATTGCCCGAGTCCTGGATGCGACCCGGCAATATTTGCCGTTGGCCAATGATTGTGAAATCACTTTGGAAGGCCGCATCAATGATTTGACGCCGGAATATGTCGACAATGCATTGCAGCATGGCGTCAACCGCTTTTCGATCGGGGTGCAGTCGTTCGATACCCGCGTGCGCAAGTCCGTCGGGAGAATCGATACGACCGATGTCGTCATCGAGCGGCTCAAGTACATGGTAGGCACCGGCAATGCGGCGATCATTATCGATTTGATGTTCGGGCTGCCTTATCAAAATATGGAAAACTGGCAGCGGGATCTGGATCTGCAATATGATTTGGGTTTGCATGGCGGCGATTTGTACCAGCTCAATATTTTCCCGGGGAGTGATTTATTCCAAGCCATCGATGGCGGGAAGCTACCGCCCGGAGCGACCACGGCAGAGCAGGCCGATATGTTTGTCCATGCTTTGCAAGACATGCAAAAACGTCCGGCGATCGAGCGGATTGATGTCAGCCATTGGGCGAACGGTCGCCGCGAACGTTCCGTGTACAATACATTGACCAAGGGCAATCGTGACATTATCCAATTCGGTTGCGGTGCCGGCGGTAAATTGTCCGGCTACGGCATGATGAATTACCGCAGTTTGCCGGAGTATATCGAGGCGATCGCCCAAGGCCGCAAACCGATTCAATTCATGACGGGACCGCAGGATCATTATGCGTTTATCGGCGATGTGATGCGTCACATGGAAGGCATGTACTTGGACGGGCGGGAACTGGCCCGCAAGTGGGATGTCAATGTCGTGGAAGAATTGCGCCCGGTGCTGGAGATCTGGCAGGAGAAAGGGCTGGTCACTTTGGACGGCAATGTGATGCGCATGACTTGGGCCGGCCAATTTTGGCATGACAACCTTATCCAAGCAGTGACGGAAATGATTGCCATGCTCAACCGGGAAGACGTGATCGTACCTCGCTGGGAGGATGTGGCTCGGCAGGATGATTGGCAAGATGCGGAGACGGAGCGTACGGCAGAGACCTCCGGCCCGGATGATATGTTTTTGAGTATGATGATGACGCAAATGGCCAAGTACATGGATGACGAGCGCTATGCCGATCACCCGCATGTGCGGATGATGAAAGACATGCTGGCGCGTTTCGGCGTGGAAAAGGCCAGTGATTTGAGCGGCGCTGATTTGCAAAAGGCGGCGCAGGAAATATGGAAAGGCAATAAGGAGGGAATATGACCAAGAAAATTGTGATGATTCTCATCGCTTTTGTGGCAATCGGTGCGGCCG
>JAEZZT010000140.1 GCA_023418435.1 Bacillota bacterium
CAGCAAGACAGTGCAGCCCACCGCCGCCTCCCTCTCTTTGGGAATCATTGGCGAAGGCCCCACCGCTCAAGCAGCCAAAGAAAAGCACGATGAACAAATGAATAGAGTCATCGATGCGCTACTGCAACTCCCTTTGAAGAAGTCGCAGATTTCCACCGCCAATCTTTCCATTGAACCGCTCTACCAACAGGGTACACCGGAAAGTATTCGGCAAATCGGCGGCTATCGCGTGCAAAATATCCTCACGGTCCAAACCGAACAAGTGGACGTGTTGATGAAGGCACTCAATGCTGCTGTCAATGCAGGTGTCAATAGCGTTTCCGATTTACGCTTTACGGCCACATTGAGCCCGCAGGAGCAGGACGCTTTACTTTCCGAAGCCGTCAAAAACGGGACGCATCAAGCCGAATTGGTGGCTCGTGCCGGCGGCGCACATTTGGGCAAGCTGATTTCTGCAACCGTACAATCCGGCAATCATTTCTATCCGAAAATGACTCAAGTGATGAGAGCAGGAGCATATGGCGGGGGAACACCGATCCTGCCGGAAGAGCAGAAGGTCACGGTTTCCGTTAATTTAGTCTATGAACTTATCTGAGGAGGAACACATGGAAAAAATAATCAGGGAATTGCAACCGAAGGAGTATGCCGCTATCTGCGCGGAAAAATTGCGCGACGGAGCGTTCTTGACTACGTCGGTCGGCGACAAAGTCAATTCAATGTGGGTCAACTGGGGATCCATCGGGTATACATGGCGTCGTTATTGCTGCACGGTTTGGGTTCGCCCCTCTCGCTACACGACGGAGTTATTACGTCAAAATCCGTCATTTACGGTTTCCATTCCCTTGCGAAATGAGCATAAGGAAGCCTTGCGAGTTTGCGGCAAACTCAGTGGCCGAGATGAAGACAAGCTGAAGGTTGCAGGAATTGAAACGCGTTCCCCGAAAACCGGGACTACTCCGGTCATTGCCGGTACCGGTTTCATCCATTTGGAATGTCGTTTGGTGATGATCCAGGACCCGGATTTGGATACGATGGATCCGGAATTGAAAGCATTTTTCTATGAATCCGAACCCAATAATGCGCATATTGCATACATAGGTGAAATCACTTCCGCCTATGAAGTATAAGGACTTTTCCGCACAGCCCTCGTCACAGGGCTGTGTTTTTTTATTGCGTTGTATTTCTTGTATATACATTTGTCTATTGCAATTCAACATTTCATAGTATATAATGTTCACATTATTATTTAACGAGGTGATGAATTTTGTTGCGTAGTATCTGGATCAAAATGAATGAAATCAGTTTGATCAAACAAATTTTAGTAGGTATTATCTTAGGTATCTTGGTAGCGACCGTCGGTCCCAAAGAATGGGTCACATCCGTTTCCATTTTGGGCACCTTGTTCGTCAATGCATTGAAAGCGGTTGCTCCGATCCTGGTTTTTGTACTCGTCATGAGTGCGTTGGCAATGAAACGGCCGGAAACAAAAACAAATATGAAACCGATCATTGCCCTCTATGTAATCGGTACATTTGCAGCTTCCTTCGCAGCCGTCACGGCGTCTTTCCTCTTCCCGACGGAATTGGTTTTGCGCCTCACCGACGCTCAGCTTGCGCCTCCCGGTAATATCATCGAGGTCATCCGTACCGTCGTGATGAATGTCGTGGACAATCCGGTACGTGCGCTGATGAATGCGAACTACATCGGTATCCTGGCCTGGAGTGCGTTGACCGGGATTGCCTTGCGCAAAGCTTCCGACAATACGAAAAATGTCGTACACGATTTTGCGGAAATCATCACCAAAATCGTCCAATGGGTACTCCGTTTTGCGCCATTCGGCATCTTCGGCTTGGTTGCCAGCACGGTCGCTGAAACCGGTTTGGAAGGATTGCTCACCTATGTACGCCTCTTGGCCGTACTCTGCGGTACATTCTTCTTCATCGCCTTGGTCGTCAATCCGTTGATTGCCTACACCCAAATGCGCAAAAATCCGTATCCCTTGGTATTCACCACCCTGCGCGAAAGCGGATTGTATGCGTTCTTCACTCGTAGTTCGGCCGCGAATATTCCGGTCAATATGAACCTCTGTCGCAAATTGGGACTCAATGAAGATACCTACTCCGTATCCATTCCCTTGGGCGCTACGATCAACATGGCCGGTGCCGCCATTACGATTGCCGTTTTGACACTCTCCGCGACTCATACCTTGGGCATTACAGTAGACTTTGCTACCGCATTTCTCCTCTGCGTCATCTCGACCATCGGTGCCTGCGGTGCTTCCGGTGTAGCCGGCGGTTCCCTTCTCCTGATTCCCTTGGCTTGTAGCTTATTCGGAATCTCCAATGATATCGCCATGCAAGTGGTTGGCGTTGGATTCATCATCGGCGTTCTGCAAGACTCTTGTGAAACCGCCCTCAACTCTTCCAGCGACGTACTTTTCACTGCGGTTGCCGAATATCGCGAACATCGCAAAAACGGCATGCTTTAGTAAACGAAGATACTGCTCCGGCAGTATCTTTTTATTTCTCTGTTTTTCATATTTCGAAATCGCATATGTTAAGACTGGACATCACAAATCCGCATTCGGTATACTGAATATGAAAGATAGGTGATAAATGTGTACGATGATATGTTGGAAAGCAAAATGTTCGAAATCGGTACTAGACTCTGTAAGCTACGAGAACAACAAGGTTGGACGACAGAACAGGTATTGGATTTAACCAAGCAATATACATGGAATAACCGGCCTAAATCCCGGATGTGGCTCTGGCGAATCGAAAAAGGAAATTTGAAAAAAATAAAAAAAGAAGACTTGGAAATGCTCGTCAAAATTTATTCCACCACCATGGATTATGTTTTGGAAGGCGTACCTGCCGATGTCGATGCAAAATTCTTACAACTATATTCCAAAGATGTAGTGAAATACATCAGTAATCCTAAAAATCAGGAAAAAGTAGAACAGGTAATACAAGTACTCATTGAGTTGGATAAGCGGCAGAAAAAAAGCGTTGTTTCTACTTGATTAAAAATCCGACTTCATGCGGATCTTTTCCTAAATGAAATAACGTCCATGACCATGGTCATGGACGTTATTTCATTTTTCACTAGGACAAAATCAGTCTTTTTTCGGATTTTGCATATCCTTCTTTTTCATCAAGAAGTCATGTACTTCCTTATAGTAGCTTTTTCCTCCCAGCACGAGTGCTACCAAACTGGCCAATGCTTCGATTCTTTCCTCTCCTGCAAATCCTTCCATATTCACAATCCAATTATCTTTCCGGGGATTTCGGAACAAGCGTCTCCCATACTCTCTTTTCAGATCGTGGCCGGGAATATGTCTTCCCATATAGATTCTCTGCGTGAAAATATTGCTATCTATGCTGCGCAACATTTCCTCCATCGCCTCATTATACAGAGATTCAAATCCCTTCACTTCCCTTTCGTCCAGATCCAAATCTTCAGCAATATCTCTTATGCGAATGCGGCTCACTCTACGTAAGGCCCTGTCACGAATCGCTCTGCGAATCTCCAGGAAAAGACTCATATCCGACTCTCCCTTATCCAACGATTCACGTAAACTGCCATTGTATAACTTTGCCTCAATATTGACTCTTTTCATGTTTCTCTTGTTTCTCATTTCTCTCATATACATACCTCCTCAATATCTCGGATAAAATACTCCGAATTCTACTCATCAAACCTTTTTATTTCGGAAACAGACAAACATTGATGCGTGTTTTAGCAATCACTCCATTCGTTACAACACTGTTACACAACTAGTACAAAAATAACGCAAACTGCTGTTTGCGCTATAATTGTATCGTTTTTGTATCGTTTTGTCAATAGTGTTTCTTAACTTTTTCTAGGCCTTCTTCTCAAAATAATAGCGAGTCCACATCGGTACTTCCATCAAACTCGGGTGCGGCGTCATGGTTTCACTGATCGTCGTTGCCAAACGAGGATTCATCGCACGCACCGGCTTTTGTTGCCGCAATGCCTGTACTTCTTCCGAACCGATTTCGGGATGAATGACTTCCAACTCCGTCGCTCCCGCATTCAGCAAATTGACAAAAGGCTGGAGCAGAATGGAAGCTTCCGGGCCCACTATATGAGCCCCCAGCACTTCCTGTGATGTTGCATCCACGACCAATTTGATAAATCCGTCATGGAGAGATCCTTTTTCCATGCCCAACGCAAACCCCTTCGCCGTATCCGAATAATAATGCGTACCGATCGCCACTTCTCGTCCCGATTTTCTGGCCTCTTCCTCCGTCATACCTACGTGCGCCACTTGAGGATATGTATATGTCACTACCGGAACGGTACTGTATCTAGCCCAGCGATACTCCTTGGCCTCCGTAACTTCCCACAAATTGTGCCCAATAATATCCGCTTCATAGTTTGCCTTATGACGAAACGGCGGTTGCCCATTGATATCCCCCAGCGCATAAATGCCATCGACCGAGGTTTCCAAAAACTCATTGGTCACAATATATCCTCTCGAGTCCACGTGGATATCCGTATTTTCCAAATGCAACAAATCGCTATTCGGAGTAATTCCGGTTGCCACCAAGAGCGCCGCTGCTTCTACCTCCGCGGTCTCGCCGGTCTCACGGTCCTCCACGACCACTACTTTTTTATCTGCACGTTCAAAAACACGAGTAATTTCCTGATTGAGGACTACCTGCACACCGAATTCTTCAAATTGGTGAGCCAACCAGGCTGAAATTTCCGGCTCCTCTTTCGGCAACAATCTCCGGTTATGCTGGATAATGGTCACTTTTACCCCGGCTGTAGCCAAGGCATGGGCAAATTCCGTTCCGATCGGACCGCCGCCCAATACAATCAAGCTCTCGGGCAATTCCTGCGGAAAATCTTCTCCGAAAAAATTCTCGCTACTCCAATAAGCCACGCCCGACTCCGCCACCACGTTGGGAATCGTAGAGCGAGCTCCCACTCCCAGAACAATTTTTTTGCCTTGCACGATAACTGTTTCACCGGAATGCAATTTTACTTCCAACGTAAAATTATCCGTAAACGATCCCGTGCCCTCATATACATCTACATTTTCCAATTGCTGATAATGCGACTTCAGGTCGTGACTTTCGTCAATCTTTTCCCACACTCTTCGCGCAATAACCGGCCAATCCATCTTCGGTGCCGTACCGACCAAACCGATCGTCGACCACAACTCCGCTTCACGAACTTTATCCGCGGCTGTCACCATGACCTTCGTCGGAATACAACCTCTCGTCAAACAAGTACCACCGAATTTTCCTTTTTCTATCAGTGCGACACGCAAACCGGCTTGGGCTGCCATTTCCGTAACCGTATTGGCCGCACCGGTGCCGACTACTACCAAATCATATTGATGCATCATTCTATTCTCCTTCTCGTTTTTACTATTATTTTATCACAAAGAGTAGATTTCCCTTATGCTATAATAAAAGAAAAAACTTGGAGGAAATGATGGAAACTTTGTCAGATCGTATTCAAACTTTCACAACGCTCCTAAAAGAGCATCAACGCATTGTTTTCTTTGGCGGCGCCGGAGTCTCTACCGAATCCAATATCCCGGATTTTAGAGGCACGAACGGCATTTTTAACCGGGACACGGGTACCCCCTATTCTGCGGAAGAAATGGTTTCTCATCATTTCTATGTGGAACATCCGGAAGAATTTTTCGAAAATTACAAGATTCGCGAAGGCATGATGAAAGATGTCGAACCCAATCGCGCTCACTATGCCCTGGCCCGTCTGGAAGAGATGGGCAAATTGCAAGCTATCGTAACCCAAAATATCGACGGCTTGCATCAAAAAGCAGGCAGCAAAAATGTCTTTGAGCTCCACGGATCGGTGCATCGCAATTATTGCACTCAATGCCATGCCTTCTATGATATCGACAGCTTTGTGGAACTATGTCGTCCTATCCCTTATTGTCCTAAATGTGGTGGCGTCATCAAACCCGATGTGGTGCTTTTCGAAGAATCGCTCGATAGCCAGACCATTTGGGATTCCGTAGATGCGATTCGTCATGCCGATATGCTGATTATCGGAGGCACCAGTTTGGTAGTCTACCCGGCAGCCGGTTTTATCCATGAATTTCGTGGCGATAGTGTCGTCTTGATCAATCAGGATCCTACCCCCGGTGATCGCAACGCCGACCTTGTGTTCCGTGAAAGTATCGGATTGGTGCTGGAAAGTGCCGTCAACCAATTATAAAAGCCGCTCTTCAGCGGCTTTCTTTATTTTCATCTCGTAATTTTTTCAATTCTTGACGACGTTTTCTGGCTCTATTTTTTCCTCTTAGCACCACCGGACGCGGAGCTCCCAGGATGTGGCGCAATTCATGCGGCCAACCGTAATTCACTGCCAAGGCAACGATCATACTCAATGTCAAGGAAATACTCCAAGGTACGAAAAGTGCCAAGGCCGGCTTACCGATAAAACTCCATAAGAGGAAAATACTCATTCCGATTTGACAAATATATCCGGCTAAGAAACTGTATATATATTGTTTCCATCCCTGTCCTGCAAATTTATGAAACACTTCCGCAAAATAATAAGCACCTGCAGAAACCGATAAAGCCACGATCCAATGTCCGGCGATGGACAAAGGAAATCCCTGCCAATAACCAACCAACATCATGCCGATCAACGCGACCAAACCACCGGCGACCGAATTCAAAAACAAAGCAGCCAAGTAGGGCCCTACAAAAGTCAATGTAACATTCGGAATGATCTCCAAACCTCCGCCTACCACGCATAGTAAGACATAAAACAACATAAATGACGCTACACGATTCATAATATCCTCCTTCAGTTCTATAACATTATAACATGAATCGAAGGATAGCACATGAAAGAAATAACATGGCTACATAATATAAATGCCGCCCGTCAATATCTCCCCAGGGCAAAATAAAAACACCTGCCGTCGCAGGTGTTTCGTCAATCAGCGGCTACCTATGCTCCCGGGCCGTCTCCAGCCAAGTACTTTCGGCGTTTACGAGCTTAACTACTGTGTTCGGGATGGGTACAG
>JAEZZT010000142.1 GCA_023418435.1 Bacillota bacterium
GTCATATACTCTATCACGAGGTTTGCAAGTAGCGAAATCGGCCAACCAATATGAATCCACCGAGAAACAAAATTCCTGCGGATTCTGGATAATTTGAAATCCGCCTTGAATCAAACTGTCCAGTCGCTCTCCCTCACGCAGAGAAAATCTCGCCTCAATCACCGATCTCTTCCACCTCGGTCCAATTCATCTCCTGACGGTGCTGATTTTCAAATTGCACCGTGACCGTACGCTTGTTCGTATTCACGCGCAAGACTTTGCCCACTCCCTCCGGAGTTTCCACCGTCTTGCCGACGCGCGGCGGCTCTACCGCTGCCGCTTGGGCATGTTGTTTCTTATGCGGACAGGGGCATTCCTTGCAAAGGTCGCCTCCCTTTTTATAGGAATCGTTTTCGTAGCGCAAACAACACATCAAGCGTCCGCACACGCCGGATACCTTGGTCGGATTCAACGACAAGCCTTGATTCTTCGCCATTTTGATCGATACCGAGGCAAATTCTCCCAGGAAATTCGCACAGCATAGCGGTCGTCCGCAAGGACCGATACCGTTCAACTCCTTGGCTTCATCACGCACGCCCACCTGCCGAAGCTCGATCCGCGTGCGAAAAACCGCCGCCAGATCTCGTACCAGGGAACGAAAATCAACCCGGCCATCCGCCGTAAAGAAGAAAACGATCTTACTCGCATCAAAAGTGTATTCCACATTGATGAGTTTCATCGGCAAACCATGTTTGGCAATTTTCTCTTTGCCGATGATAAAGGCCTCTTTCTCTTTCTCCTTATTGCGACTCACTTGCAGCAAATCTTCCGGCGTTGCCCGGCGAATAATCGGTTTCAATGGTGCGGGAATACTCTCGCTCTTTACTTTGCGAGGCCCGATCACCACTTTGCCGTATTCCTTTCCCCAAGTGGTTTCCACGATGATGCCATCGTTCGTCTTCAATTCTATTTGGCACGGATCAAAATAATATATCTTCCCCGCGCGCTTAAAACGCACCCCTACTACGGTTTGCATCCTTTTCCCCCTTTATTAAAGCCATCATGCGCAAAGCCAGTACATCCCCACGTAAACTTTCATTGATATGTACTTGTCCCGCATCTTGCACATCAGCCAACACTTCTTGTACTTCCAGCAACTGCTCTACCCGCCAGTACTTGGCAATATTCGTCAGCTCGTCTGCCAGTGTGGCACAGCGCAACCATTGCCTGTTGCCGCCGCTGCAGAGCAGGAGCATGTCACGAGCCGTCAATGCCAACCATCGCAAAAGCAAGTCCGTCTGCCCTTTTTGCTCACTCCAAATAGCCGTGAGTTCCGTAAACGGTTTCTTGGAAGTTGTCAATATTTGCCACCAATGCAACGCGACTTGTGCCATTTGGTCGACCCCCTCCGCTTGCAATTGGCGCGCCACGCCCGGATTGCCGCCGCTCATGTGAAACAACAAATCCGTCGTTTCGCTATCCATCCCCAAATTGCCGGCCCAGGAAGTAAATCGCTCCATCGTCATCGGCGTCAATCTATACAGTGCCACTCGCGACAAAATAGTCGGCAATATCGTCATCTTGTCTTCGGCAAGTAAAATAAAATGTACACCGGCCGGCGGTTCTTCCAAGGTCTTCAGCAACGCATTGGCGGCCTGCCCGGGCAAGCGATCCGCGCCTTGCAAAATCACCACACGATTTCCTTCATGACGATAGGACAATGATTGCTGCAAGTTGCGCATCTGCCCGATCGTCAAATTTCCCGCTTGCGGATACACATAAAACACTTCATTGCGATCGGACAAAACGAAATCCTTGTCCGGCTTTTCCGTATCCGGCGGTTGCAGATGTATGGATCTTCCCACCAAGTACTCCGCCAAAGCTACGGCCGTTGCGAGAGTTCCCAATCCGGCCTCTCCCAAGAGGAGCAGCGCATGCGGCATATGTTTGGCTTCCGCCATTTGTTTCAAACGTTCGAGCACGAGTAAATCGGCATCATCGGTATGTATATAATCAGTCATATTATTCCTTTTAAATACTAAACTTTATTATAACATAAGATAGGCCTATAAGATAAGATCTTGCGGTGTATTCGCTCTGATGATTTCGATATTTTTTGTCGGTTATTTTATATCCGGTTAATACTAGGTACATTTTACCATCAAAAGTGAGGAATGGGTACTTCCCGCAGGCCTTTGGGAAGTACCAGCAGCACGGTTGGGAATCCTCTTCTTCCCTCAATAAAATAAAACACCTCACAAGGTGTTTTATTTCGTCGGATACCAAGCATGTTCCGACAATCGATCTACAATGGTCGGAAATATGGTGTAGCGATTATTATCAAACACAAAACTCGTCCAATGCAAGAGCCGACCGCTGCCCACATCATACCATTGCGGTTCCAAACGCAATGCATAGGTGCGCAAACGACTTTCCTTTTCCGAGATGACTTGCATGGGAATCCACAGTAAATAGCGAGCGTTGCGCTCCTTGGCCTCCGCCAGCGCAGCGGTCAGATCTCGGGAAACATAGTTGCGATACACCGTTTTCTGGCATCCCAAGACGGCCGACTTAATAACGGTATTGCGATAAGCTCGTTGCAAATCGGCCGGCATATTCATATTTTCCTCAAGCGGTCCGGCCGACACATAGACCCAAGGTTCCTCGACCTGTACGGGATCGGCATCGAAAGTCAATGCCGCTTGATAGAACGCCTCATCCAAAAAAAGTATCATGGCATGAGGAAAAGTTACTTCCGGACTATGCACTTCCCAATTGATATTCTTCGGATTGTTATCATAGCTTCCCTGCAGGAGATGAAATACCCTCGGAATCCAATCGGCGCGCATGGTGTAATTGACCAAGGGATATTCGGACAATAGCTCTACGGCGGTGCGATTGGCCATATCCGGCGCAGCAAAAGTAATGATCTTCAGCCGTTTCGGATCGGCTTTTCCTTCATGAATCAAGGCGCCGCCCAAGAGGGCCGCCACCGATCCCCCCAGGCTATGTCCGGTCACCAATAAATCCGCTCCGCGTTGATGCGCACGCAATACATCCTGTAGCGCATGCGTGCGGTACAAACTTTCCGCTATCTCCTTGTACCCTTCATGCACCTTGGCGCCCGGTACCACTCCTGCAGGCACGGCCGCCTTGAGCAGGTTGAGTTTGAGATCGACTTTGCGTTCCGTGCCGGAGACCGCGAGAATCAATATTTCT
This sequence comes from Bacillota bacterium, assembly GCA_023418435.1. Lineage (GTDB taxonomy): Bacteria > Bacillota > Negativicutes > Veillonellales > Negativicoccaceae > JAEZZT01. The sequence goes on from JAEZZT010000142.1 coordinate 3,199, forward strand.
TTGCCCGCCAGATGTCGAGATGCCACGATGAAGCGTACTTTGTCGGTTTTATGCGGAGTAATATGCCAACCGCTTTTCTCCAAGGTCCGATACGGCAATTTCCCCCATTCCGATT
>JAEZZT010000020.1 GCA_023418435.1 Bacillota bacterium
GTCCACGATATAGGCCCCGTCCCGAGCCTGTGGAATAACCACGAAAAATGCACTTCCCGTACCGCTCATCAAGACCGGATAGCGCATGTCCGTGAAAAATTCCTTCACCTTTTGCAACTCCGGATGCCGTACAAACAAGACATCTTCAAAGACATTGGCCATCCGTCGCCAGACCATGTCCGCACGCCTTTCCCGCACGGCATTCGTAACACCGGTCACGTCGACATGCTTCCAATTCGTTTGTTCGTCCCAGGCAGCATATGCTTCCGCCGTAGAAATCACACAGCCCGGCTGCACGATGACTACCCACGTTTCCGGCAAGATCGGCAACGCTTCCAACTCGTCGCCGCGGCCCCGTCCGCGAGCGGCCCCGCCGAACAAACAGCACGGTACATCCGAGCCCAATTGCCGTGCCAACCAAAGCAGTTCGGAATCTTTCAAATTCAGCTCCCAAAAACGATTGAGTCCACGCAACACGGCCGCTGCATCCGCAGAACCGCTGCCCAATCCGGCACCATACGGCACTCGTTTGAGCAAGTGCAGACGCACGGGCTTGTCGACACCGGTATAACGCCTCAGCAATGTCAATGCGTCATACGCAAGGTTGCCGGGACCGCAGGGCAGACTCACATCATTGCAGGAAAAAACGGTCTCTTCCGCATCTTCAAAATATACGGAGTCCGACAAATTAATCGAATGCAAAACCGTATCCACTTCATGAAAGTAATCGTATCGTAAATCCAATACATCCAACGCCAAATTAATTTTCGCAGGCGCCAATTCTTCCATCATATTTCCACCTTGTCCTATAGCCAATTTTCTTTTTAAACTGTATAATAGAGGCGGCATATGCGCCGTATCGTTTTTAGTATAGCCGATTTTATTTATTTAGACAAACGAAGGCATGGAGTACATCGAGATGAAAAACTTACTGCACACTTGTTGGATGGTGACCCTTGGCTGTTTCATTTATGCCGTGGGTCTTAATATGTTCTATATCCCCCACAACTTACTTTCCGGCGGTATTTCCGGTATTGCCATCATCATTTATTACTTGACCGGGATTTCGTTCGGTCTATCCAACTTTGTGATCAATATACCGATTCTCTTCCTCGCCATTCGCTACCTGGGGAAACAATATACTTTCATCAGTATTTTCGGCACGGTCATGATGTCCTTGACGGTCGATCTCCTCGCGCCACTGTCTCATACTACGCATATTCACAATCCAATTCTATCGGCCGTCTTCGGCGGCGTCTTGCTTGGAGTCGGTTCCGGACTTATTTATCGCTGCAACGGCAATAGCGGCGGGTTGGATGTGGTGGCTTCCATCGTCAAAAAATTCTACGCTTTGGAAATGGGCAGCATTATCTTCACGCTCAATGCAGTCCTCATGGCAGTCAGTGCCTATATATTCAACTTGGAATTGGCCGTATTGACATTGACCGGTATGTATGTTCAGTCCGTGATGACGAATAAAGTCGTGATCGGTCTCAATCAGCGCAAAACTGCCTTCATCGTTTCCCATCAAGCGGACAAAATTGCCGATGCCATTATCCGCGAGGTGGGTCGCGGCGTGACCATCCTTTATGGTCAGGGCGCTTTCACCAAAGAAATGCGCAAGGTGATTTTCGTCGTCATCAACCTCACGCAAATAGCCAAAATCAAGTCCGTCATCGAACAAATCGATCCCTCGGCATTCCTCTTCATTACCCCGACAGCCGATGTCATGGGCCGAGGTTTCACGGCTCCCAAGACCTTCGATGCCCTGCCGAAAGATTCGCAATACATATTCGGAGCCGATGGACGCTTGGTACGCAAGCAGGGAACGACTCCACCGAGTTCGCAACCGCATAAACCGGTGGCTCCGGTTTTGGATCCTGAAAATCACGAGTAAATCAAAAGCTCTCCTTCACGGAGAGCTTTTTCTTATTGCTGATTATAGAATACATCGCGACCTTCATAGAGGGAAATGCCTTCCAGTTCCTCTTCGATGCGGAGCAATTGATTGTACTTGGCCACGCGATCGATTCTAGCCGGCGCGCCGGTTTTGATCTGTCCGGCATTGACGGCGACTGCAATATCGGCAATGATGCTGTCGTCGGTTTCACCGCTGCGATGCGAAATAACCGCAGTATAGCCGGCCCGTTTGGCCATTTCAATGGCTTCAAAGGTTTCGGTCAAAGTACCGATCTGATTGACCTTGATCAAAATCGAGTTGGCAATGCCGTCGGCAATACCTTTCGACAAACGTTGCGTATTGGTCACGAACAAGTCGTCACCGACCAATTGAACTTTATCTCCCAAGCGTTCGGTCAACAATTTCCAACCTTCATAATCTTCTTCATTCATGCCGTCTTCAATAGAGACGATCGGATAGCGTTGGGTCAACTCGGCATAGTAATCCACCAATTCGGCAGCCGTGCGTTTGACGCCTTCGCCGCTGAAATTGTAGCTACCGTCTTCATACATTTCGGAGGCGGCCACGTCCAAGGCCAACATGACCTCTTCACCCGGTTGGTAGCCGGCGGCACGAATCGCTTCCATCAAGAGTTCCAATGCTTCTTCATTCGAATCCAGATTCGGTGCAAAACCGCCCTCATCTCCCACTGCAGTTACCAATTTTCTTTCCTTGAGGACATTTTTCAAGCTGTGATAGATCTCCGTTCCCATGCGCAAAGCTTCGGCAAAACTTTCCGCTCCGGTCGGCATGATCATGAACTCTTGAATATCGACATTGTTATCGGCATGAGCACCACCGTTCAGGATGTTCATCATGGGTACCGGCAATTCCGTCGTATTGATGCCGCCCAAGTAGCGATGCAACGGCAAGTTCAAGCTGGCTGCCGCTGCACGGGCAACTGCCATCGACACGCCCAACATGGCATTGGCGCCCAACTCGCTTTTATTCTCCGTACCGTCCATGCCGCACAAAATGGAGTCGATCAGGACCTGTTCGGTGGCCGGCAAGCCGATCAGTTCCGGTGCAATGCGTTCATTTACATGCGCCACTGCCTGCCGCACGCCCTTACCGCCGTAGCGTTCTTCTTTGTCCCGCAATTCGAGCGCTTCAAAGACCCCCGTCGATGCGCCGGAAGGCACGGACGCTCGACCTCTCGTGCCGTCGTCCAGCAAGACGTCTACCTCTACCGTCGGATTGCCGCGGGAATCCAATATTTCTCTTGCATGTACATCAATAATCATTCGGGTAACCTCCCCTTGAGTAAAGATTGTCCGGTCATTTCCGCCGGTTGTTCCACTCCGCCTAACGCCAACAATGTCGGCGCCAAGTCCGCCAAGATGCCGTCTTTCAATTCGATATTTGCCAAGTTCTCTCCCAGTAAAAACACGGGAACCGGGTTCGTGGTATGCGCCGTATGCGGTTCTCCCGTTTCATGGTTCAGCATACATTCACAATTACCGTGATCGGCAGTGACCAGCATGTAGCCATGCTTACTCTTCATCATTTCCCAAAGTTTGGCCACACATTCATCCACCGTCCGTACGGCAACTTGCGCCGCCGCCAACACGCCGGTATGTCCTACCATGTCCGGATTGGCAAAGTTGAGAATAATAAAATCATACTTATCTTCCGCCAAGGCCGCCAGCAATTGTTCCGTCACTTCATAGGCGCTCATCTCCGGCTGCAAATCATAGGTCGCTACCTTCGGCGAAGGCACCAGGATGCGATCCTCGCCCGGGTACGGTTCTTCGCGACCGCCATTGAAGAAATATGTCACATGTGCGTATTTTTCCGTTTCGGCAATGCGCAACTGTTTGTAACCGGCTTGGCTGACAACTTCACCGAACACTTTATTCGGTTGTTCTTTTTCATAGATCACCAGAGCGGTAAAATCCGCTTCATAGCGCGTCATCGTGATGAGCTCGAAATCCTGCGGGAGATCCCGCTCAAAACCGTCGAAATCCGCCAAAGTCAAGGCCGCCGTCAATTGTCTGGCCCGATCCGGACGGAAGTTGAAAAACACGCCGCCATCGCCGGGTTGAATACTTTCCGGCTCACCGATGACGGTCGGCAAGACGAACTCATCCGTCTCGCCGCGGGCATAAGCTTCCTGCAACGCTGTCGCTGCATCCGAGGCCTGCAAGCCCTGGCCATGAACCACCGCTTCATAAGCCAGACGGGTGCGTTCCCAACGTTTGTCGCGATCCATCGCATAGTAGCGTCCGCTGATATCTGCAATTCGTCCTACACCGATTTCATGCAATTGACTTTCGACATCGCGCAAATATTCTCCCGCACTTTGCGGCGGCACATCGCGTCCATCCAGGAACGCATGAATCTGCACCTTGGTGATTCCCGCATCCTTGGCCGCTCGGACAATGGCCAGCATATGTTCCTGATGACTATGCACCCCGCCCGGCGAAAGCAATCCCATGACATGCAACGTACTCTGTCGGGCGGCTATTTTAGTCAGCAAATCATGCAGTACCGGTCGTTCGGCAAAAGCACCTTCCCGAATATCCTTATTAATTCGGGTCAATTCCTGGTAAATGATACGACCGGCGCCGATATTCAGATGACCTACTTCCGAATTTCCCATCTGTCCTTCGGGCAAACCGACTTTTTCACCGCAGGTAATCAATTGGGCATGCGGATATTTCTGCAACCATTCCGGAACATGGTGTATACCCGCCGTTGCGGGTGCATTGTACGGATCGGCCGGATCACCGTATCCCCAGCCGTCCATAATGACCAACATGACCGGATGACGCAATTTCGTCATACTATTCCTCCTCAAATTTTGCTATCGCAGCAAATTCGCCGGCTTGCAGAGAAGCGCCGCCGACCAAGGCTCCGTCGATATCCTCCTGAGCCATCAACTGCGCAATATTGGCTGCCTTGACAGAGCCTCCGTAGAGAATGCGCAGACCGTCGGCCACTGCCAAATCATACAATTCCGCGACCGCTCGGCGAATCATCGCACAGACTTCCTGCGCCTGCAAATCCGTCGCCGTCTTGCCGGTACCGATTGCCCAAATCGGCTCATAAGCAATCACGAGATTGGCGACTTGAGTGCCGTCCAAACCTTGCAGGGCAGACTCTACCTGCGAGCGAATATGGGCTTTCGTTTCGCCCGCTTCACGCTGCGCTTCCGTTTCGCCCACACAAATGATCGGCAGCAAGCCATTGGCCAATGCCGCCAACACTTTGGCATGTACGATCTCATCGGTTTCACCGAATAATTGCCGGCGCTCCGAGTGTCCCAAAATAACATAGCGACACCCCAAAGCCGTCAGCATGCGTCCGGAGATTTCTCCCGTGAAGGCGCCATCCGCTTCGGCACACATGTTCTGGGCCCCGAGTGCAATCGAGCTGGTCGCCAATTTCTCTGCCACCGGCACCAAGGAAACGAAAGGCGGACAGCCCAATACTTCCGCCGACAAGTCCTCATTCGCCAATGTCTTGACCAAATCGGCTGCCAAACTTTCCGCTTCTTCTCGATTCGTATTCATCTTCCAATTTCCGGCAATCAAGGGTTTTCTCATGATTCCACCTCCGCTAAACAAGCTACACCCGGCAGTTCCTTCCCTTCCAGGTATTCCAAGGAAGCGCCACCACCGGTAGAAATATGAGTAATCCGATCCGCCAAACCGCATTGCTCGATGGCCGCCACCGAATCTCCGCCACCGACAATGGTTACCGCAGCGGAGTTGGCCAAAGCCTGAGCTACCGCATTGGTTCCCTTGGCAAATGCGGGCATCTCGAACACGCCCATCGGACCATTCCACAAGACCGTTGCCGCCGTGGCAACCGCTTGCGCATACTTCTCTGCCGTCTGCGGTCCGATATCGAGCACCATTTCATCAGCAGGCAAATCCGCGACCTCATGAACATGTGCCGGAGAGTCCGCCGCAAATTCCTTTGCCGTTACGGCATCTGTCGGCAAGAGTAAATCCACGCCGCGTTCTTGCGCTGCTCGGAGTACCTCCAATGCCACATCTTCTTTGTCTTTCTCGACGAGGGATGTACCGATCTCATATCCCTGTGCCGCCAGGAAAGTATTGGCCATGCCGCCACCGATGATGACCGTATCCGCAAGTTCCGTCAAGCGTTTGATGACCGCGATCTTGTCCGATACTTTCGCCCCGCCGATAATCGCCGTAAACGGACGTTTGGGATCGCTCACGGCCTGCTCCAGAAACTCAATCTCTTTGGCGAGCAGGAATCCTGCTGCCATGGGCAAGTGCTGCGCTACCCCTACCACCGAAGCATGGGCACGATGCGAGACACCGAAGGCATCATTGACTGCGATATCCGCAAGTTCCGCCAACTGTCGGGCAAACTCCGGAGCATTTTTCTCTTCTTCCGGATAAAAGCGTACATTTTCCAGCAGCAATACTTCGCCGGCTTGCAGCTCCTCCACTTGTTGTCGTACCGCTTCACCGATACAATCTTGGGCAAAATGTACTTCTTGCCCCAAGAGCTCGCTCAAACGCTTGGCAACCGGCGCCAAAGAGTATTCCGCTTTCTTTTGCCCTTTCGGTCGTCCGAGATGAGAGGCCAGAATCACTCGACAGCGACGCTCCAACAAGTATTGTAACGTCGGCAAACTGGCGCGAATCCGAGTGTCGTCCGTGATCTCTCCGGCCTCATTCAACGGGACATTGTAGTCCACGCGCACATAGACTTTCTTTCCTTCTACCCGGATATCCTGTAATGTTTGTTTATGCATGTTGCCTCCATGTAAACAGGGCCGCCACAGCGGCCCGTTGTATTATAAACCTTTTGCGGCAATGTAATTGATCAAATCAACGACGCGGTTGGAATAACCCCATTCGTTATCATACCAGGAGACGACTTTGACCATCTTGCCTTCCAACACCAAGGTCAACAGTCCATCCACCGTGGAACTGTTCGGGCAACCGTTATAATCGGAGGATACCAAGGGTTTTTCGCTATATCCCATGATCCCCTTCAACGGACCTTCAGCAGCTTCTTTGAGTACTCGATTGACTTCTTCGACCGTGGTTTCTTTTTCCACTTCGCAAGTCAAATCCGTGATCGATACATTCGGCGTCGGCACCCGCATGGCGAAGCCGTTCAATTTGCCCTTGAGTTCCGGAATGACCAAGGCAATGGCTTTTGCCGCCCCGGTGGACGTCGGAATAATGCTTTCGGCAGCCGCTCTTGCACGACGCAAATCTTTATGCGGCAAATCCAAAATCTTCTGGTCGTTGGTATAGGCATGAACGGTGGTCATCAAACCGCGTACGATACCGAAATGATCGTTGAGTACTTTCGTAAAAGGTGCCAAGCAGTTGGTGGTGCAAGATGCATTCGAGATAATATGATGCTTGTCCGCTTCATATTTTTCTTCATTGACACCCATGACGATGGTAATATCTTCTTCTTTGGCCGGAGCGGAAATAACGACCTTTTTCACGCCGTCATGCAAATGTTTTCCTGCATCCGCACCATTGGTAAAGCGGCCGGTAGCTTCCACCACTACGTCTACTTCGCCGGCGCCCCAAGGAATTTTCGCGGGATCCGGTTCCTTGGAAACGAGCACCTTGCGACCATTGACTACCAAGTGATCGCCTTCCACGCTGATTTCTGCATCCAAATGACCATGCACCGTATCATATTCCAAGAGATGGGCCAATGCTTCCAAATCGCCCAAATCGTTAATAGCGGTAACTTCCACATCCGGATTTGCCAAGGCTACGCGAAAGACATTCCGTCCGATTCGTCCGAATCCGTTGATACCAATTTTTGTTGTCATTTACTTTTCCTCCTTATACTTGGCCAAAATAGCTTTGGCAGCACCTTCGTCGGTCACCAGACGACCTCGAACTCCGGCTTTGGCCATCGCTGCAATCGCAGCTGCTTTTTGTTTGCCGCCAGCCACAATAATTACCTCCGGCACTTGGCCCAACTCCTCCGGAGTCAGTCCCACATTGTAGCGCCGATATACAATTTCACCCGCGGGATTTGCATAATACCCCAGGGCTTCGCCCACTGCTCCTCGGCTCGATATTTGCTCGCGCTCTTCTTCGGTCAATTGCCGTCGATCGGCCATTTGACCGGCTTCACCGATGCCCAAGATCAGCAAGTCGGCATGCTGAATCAGATGCTCCACTTCACGCAAACCGGCATCCTCCCGGCGCAGAAGATCCACGACTTCCTTGGAGAAACCGTCCGGCACATGGAGCATGCGATAATGCCCGCCGGTTTTGCCGGCAAACCGGGCCGCCACGACATTGGCTTGCGATTCGAGATGCTCACCGAATCCCCCTCGAGCGGGTACTACGGTAATCTCCACTTCCTGCTCCGGCAGGGCATTGGCCAAGAGAGCCATCGTCGTGCCGCCGCTGACTGCTACGACCGCCCGGTCATGCAGGTAGGAAGATGCCAGAAGCGCACCTTCCTGAGCGAGTGTCGCCTGTACACCGGAGCGTGCGGAAGAATCTCCCGGAACGATGAATACCTCTTTCATTCCCAAATATTCTGCCAGATTTTTAGCGGATTTGGCCAGCGAATGTCGCTCACGAAAATACTCCGCCAACGTAATCAATACCTTTTCGCCGCCCGAAGTAATGGCGATTCCATTGGCATCCACTCGCACCAGACCATTGCGTTCCAAGTGCTCTACCTGCGTGCGCACGATACGCTCGGAAAGCCCTACCGAATCCGCCAAGGCTCGTCGTCCGACCACCCCCTGGCGAGACACTTCTTTGAGTACCTCATAGCGTCTTTCAGCTTCTTCGAAGAGTTCGGGAATCAAGCTCAATAATGCATCATTATTCGTGGCTATCACTCCCCTCGCCCATGGGACAAATTTTGTCCCAGTAGCCGCAAAAAAATTTATTTCCTACGTTCATTCTAGCAAAACCCGCCGTAAAATTCAAATCCATGTTACAATATTTTTCAACAATCAAGGAGGTTCGATTATGAAAATAAAAATATCCTCGGAGCTAACCCCCGATGCTCGACGCATACGGACTCTCGTCTTCGTTGAGGAGCAGGGATTCACGCAGGAATTCGACGAGATCGATGACCGGGCGTTCCATCTCGTTGCTTATGAAAATCACTCTCCCATTGCGGTATGCCGTGTTTATCAGGATACAAATAGCGAGTTTCATATCGGTCGCTTGGCCGTTTTGCCGAGATATCGCGGCCGCAATATAGGCCACACCTTGTTAACGGCTGCCGAGGATCTTATCCGCCAAGAGCAGGGTGCTCGGTCTTGGCTCAACGCTCAAGTGAGAGCGCAGGACTTTTATACCCGAGCAGGATATCAATCTACTTCGCAATTTTCTACGGAGGATGAAGTATTGCATTGTTTGATGTACAAAACATTGTCCGCAGCCCCAAATTGATTTCTAAACATAGATTGCATGCAAAAATGACATATTCCTCATTCTAAATTCAATTGTCGCATAGGAAAAAAATGATTATAATAGATATACAGAGATATCTAAAACGGAAAGGAAGAGATGGTATGAAAACAAAATTGACAGAATTATTGGGCATTCAGTACCCGATTATTCAAGGGGCCATGGCTTGGATTTCGGAGTCCGACTTGGTGAGTGCCGTTGCTAATGCCGGTGCCACCGGTGTCATCGCAACGGGCGGTTTCAGCACGGATTATGTGCGCAACCAGATCCGTCGTGCCAAAGAGTTGACGGACAAGCCTTTCGGCGTCAACTTGATGTTGCAGGCTCCGAACAAAGATGATGTGTTGGAAATTATTTGCGAGGAAAAAGTAGCCTTTGCGACAATCGGCGCCGGCAATCCGGTTCCTTATTTCGAACCGTTGCATGCGGCAGGAGTCAAAGCAATTCCCGTCGTTCCCAGTGTCAAGCTCGCCAAGCGCGTGCAGGAAAAAGGTGCCGATGCAGTAGTTATCGAAGGCTTTGAGGCCGGTGGTCATGACGGGATGTTGACCACGATGGCATTGATGACCAACGTCATTCCGGAGGTAGAGATCCCGGTAGTCGTGGCCGGTTCCATCGTGGACGGTCGCGGTATGGCAGCTGCTCTCATCATGGGAGCTTGCGGTGTCCAAATGGGATCGCGTTTCCTCTTGTCCGAAGAGTGCCATGTACATGCCAATGCCAAACAGGCAATCATCGCGGCAACGGATACCGATACCGCTTTGACCGGGTTCACTCGCGGTAACAACGTGCGCGGTCTGAAGAGCGCCTTCACCGAGGAATATCTCCGCCTGGAACGCGAAGGTGCTGCGGATGAAGTCCTCACCGCTTTGAGCCGCGGTACGAACCGCTTGGCCGCGGTCGACGGCGATACGGTTAACGGCCTCGTGCAGGTCGGCCAAGGCTTGAATCGCTTGACCCGCATTCAACCGGCTGCCGAAATCGTGGAAGAAGTCATGTCCGAAGCGATTGCTTTGTTGAAAAATGCGCCGAAATTAGTGGAGTAACCTATGTATACATATGATGGTATTGAATATCAAGGCATCACTCCGCAGATGCCGGACAATGTCTATATTGCTAAAGGTGCCGTTGTCGTCGGCGATGTGCGCATCGGCGAATGGGCCAGCTTCTGGTACAATGCGGTAGCACGCGGTGATGTCGACTACATTTCTGTCGGCACATGCACCAATATTCAAGATTTGGTCTGCCTGCATGTAGCCAAAGGTTATCCCTGCGTGATCGGTGACTATGTCACGGTCGGGCATAGCGCTGTCATTCATGGCTGCACTATCGAAGACCATTGTCTTATCGGCATGGGAGCAACCATTCTCAATGGTGCTCATATCGGTCGCGGCTCCGTCATTGCCGCCGGAGCATTGGTGTTGGAAAATCAGGTGATCCCGCCGAATTCCTTGGTCGTCGGAGTACCTGCCAAAGTCGTACGTACCCACGACAAAATTCATGCACTGCATCAACAGGCACTCAAGTACAAAGACGAATGGACATTGGATTACGGATTGTATCCGGATGCCCCCGGCGAACATTACGACGGAGGTCCGATCATTTAAAAGCAAAACACTTGGAACATATGTTCCAAGTGTTTTTTATTGACTCAATGATACAGCATTTCCAAAAAATTCTCCCCGAAACGCCGTTGCAATTCACGTTTCAGCATCGGCGATTCACTGTCCACATAGTTTTCCGCCGCCTCGCGCGCCTCCAATAGTAAGGGCAAATCGTGCACCAAGTCGGCAACCTTGAGATCCGGCAAGCCATGTTGGCGATAGCCGAAAAGCTCTCCGGCCCCCCGCATCAACAAATCTTTTTCCGCCAGGACGAAACCGTCCTGCGTTTCTTCCATAAAACGTAGCCGCTGCTGCGCATTTTCCGATTTACTGTCACTCATCAACAAACAATAGGACTGGCTGTCGCCGCGCCCAACCCGTCCTCGCAATTGATGCAGTTGTGACAGCCCGAAGCGCTCCGCCCCATCGATATACATAATCGTGGCATTCGGTACATTGACGCCCACTTCCACCACACTGGTCGCTACCAACATATGGTATTCCCCACGAGCGAAAGCCTGCATCACTTGTTGCTTTTCTTCACTCTTCAAGCTGCCGTACACCAAGCCGCAGCCGTATTCACCGAAACGTTGCTGCTTCTCCGCATAGACCTCA